>NZ_LATC01000058.1:0-32826 GCF_001414075.1 Mycobacterium sp. UM_11
CGCGGCAACGCCGGGCGCTGCGGGTCGCCGCAAAAGCCAGCGGCGATCGCAAGCGCGGCAACGCCGGGCGCTGCGGGTCGCCGCAAAAGCTAGGCCTTGACGTAACGGGTGTAGAGGTAACCGGCGTCGTCGGTCAAAACGTGGGCGCAGCGCATCCGGGTGAGCAGCTGGCTGGGGCCGGTCGCGATGCGCCGGGCCAGGCCGCCGACGATGTAGGGCGCGATGGTCAGGCAGAGCTCGTCGAGCAGGTCGCGTTGGATCAGCGAGTCGAGCAGCATCGGTCCGCCCTCGGTCAGGATGCGGCGCATCCCGCGCGCGCCGAGGATCTCCAGCATGGCGGCCTCGTCGACCTCGCCGGGATCGTCGCCGGAGCAGTCGATCACCTCGCACAGGTCGCCGAGCATCTGGCGCGCCGGGGCCGCCGCCGCCGCGCAGGTGAGCACCAGCGGCGGCACCTCGGTGCGGGTGAACACCGCCATGTCGCGGTCGAGGTGCCCGGATTTGGTGACGATCGCCAGTTGCGGAATCTCGCTTTGCCCGCGCGCCTGCCGCTGCTGGCGCTGGGCGACGCTCAGCTGCGCGCCGGAATAGCCCTCGACGCGCACGGTACCCGCGCCGACGACGATGACGTCGGCGAGTTCGCGCAGCAGGTTGAAGACGAACCGGTCGCCGGGACCGCCCATCGTCCCGCTGCTGCCGCCGGAGGTGGCCCCGCCGTCCACGCTGGTGATGAAGTTGGCCCGCACCCAGGTCCCGTCGGGATAGTCGTAGAACCGGGGGAGTTCACCGTCGGTGAGTTCGCGGACCGAGCCGAGCAGCGACAGCGGCGTCTCGGGCAGGGGCATGAGGTTGATTGCAGCACGTCGCTACAGTTCTGGCATGCACGGGTCCCCTTCCGGGCGAGTGGCTCGTCTGGTGGATCGGCACCCGACGGTCTCGCCGGAGCGGCTGATCGCTCAATTACGGCCGCCCCCAACCTTCGCCGATGTGAGCTTCGCGACGTATGAGCCCGACCCGGCCGAGCCGACCCAGGCCGCGGCCGTGGTGGCGTGCCAGGAGTTTTGCCACCAGGCCGTGCAACGCCGCGCGGGCCGGCGAAAGTTGTTGGGCCGGCGGGCGGTGTTGCCCGGCGTCGGGTTGTATCTCGACGGCGGGTTCGGCGTGGGCAAGACGCACCTGCTGGCATCGGCGTATTACCAGCTGCCCGGTGACGGCCCGGAGTCGTCAACTCCCAAGGCGTTCGCGACCTTTGGCGAACTCACGCAGCTGGCCGGGGTGTTCGGTTTCGTCGAATGCATCGACCTGTTGGCCGGCTACACCGCGGTGTGTATCGACGAGTTCGAGCTGGACGACCCAGGCAACACCACGCTGATCTCGCGGCTGCTCTCGTCGCTGGTCGAGCGGGGGGTGTCGGTGGCCGCCACCTCCAACACGCTGCCCGAGCAGCTCGGCGAGGGCCGGTTCGCCGCCCAGGATTTTCTGCGCGAGATCAACACGCTGGCAAGCATTTTCACCACCGTGCGGATTGAGGGACCCGACTACCGCCATCGTGGCCTGCCGCCGGCGCCGCAGCCGCTGTCGGACGACGAGGTGGCCGCGCGCGCCGCCCGGGTCGACGGGGCGACCCTCGACGACTTCGACGCGCTGTGCGCGCACCTGGCCACCATGCACCCGTCGCGGTATCTCACCCTCATCGAGGGCGTCACCGCGGTGTTCTTGACCGGCGTGCACGGCATCGACGACCAGAACGTCGCGCTGCGGCTGGTGGCGCTGACCGATCGGCTGTATGACGCCGGCATCCCGGTGATCGCCTCGGGAGACAAGCTGGACACCGTATTCAGCGACGAGATGCTGGCCGGTGGCTACCGAAAGAAGTACCTGCGGGCCATGTCTCGGCTGCTGGCGCTGACGGTCACCCAAGCGTGAGGCTCATGACGAAATCGTTTTCGCGGGCGGCGCCGACCCGAAAGGTCCTGGTGCCGCTGACCGCGAAGCCGCTCTTGGCGTAGAAGCGTTGGGCGCGTTCGTTTCCCTGGTTGACCCCCAGCCACACGCGGGTCACGCCCCATTCGCCGGCGGTGGCCAGCGCGAGGTCCATCAGCGCCGTCGCCGCCCCGGTGCCGTGGTGCTCGGGTGCGAGGTAGATCTTGGACAGCTCGGCGGTGTCGTCGCCGTCGCGAATCAGCATGGCGTAGCCAATGATTCGCCCGCCGACCTCGGCCGTCAGGATCGCGCGATGCGGGTCGGCCAGGTATTCGGCGAAGCGGGCGGGCGACAGGTTGGCCGCCACGAACGCGGCGATGTTCCCGGGCGCCATCGAGGGCGGGCACGCCAGCGGGAAGGTGCGCGCGGCGACATCGGCAAGTTCTTGAACGTCAACCGAATTCGACGTGACTACGCGTACGGCGCGGGTCAGAGGTTCCACTGCGCGAGGTGGTAGCCCGTCTTCTTGTCCAGCAGGACCACGGTGGAGACGGGATCGCGGTACGCGTCCCAATAGACTTCGCCGCGCACGATCGCGCCGGTCGGAGCGTTGGTGAGCACGTTGTCCAGCGCGTCGGGCGCGTCGGAGGCCCGCGGCTTGTAGGCGTCGGCGAACGGGGTCACGCCGTCGAAGCTGAAGTTGGTCGCCATGATGAACGGATTGGGCACCCGGACCGCGCGGACGACGACGTCGGCGCGCTCAACGCTGCTGCCGGGGAAGCCCCTGAAGGTGCCTTCGCGCGTGTAGCCGAATCCCGGCGGCGGGTCGCACGGTGAGACGCCGGTGACGGTGACGTCGGCGACGTAGGTGCCGGTGTCCACCCGCAGCGTGTCACCGATGTGGCCGATCGGGGCGTCGCCGGCCCACGCGCGGGGCGCGGGGAGCGCGGCGGCGGCGGTGCTGCCCGCCGCGGCGACGAGGAACGCCGACAGAACGACCAGCCAGCGGTGCGTCTTCGCCATGTCTTCGCCTCCTAGGCGCCCTGGAAGGGGATCTTCGAATGATCGCACACGCGGTGAGGGGTGGGGGAGGGGTCGATCACGCCCGCTCAGCCGTCCGCGCGGACGCCGGCGCCGCCGCCGAGCGACTCGAGCGCCGTGATCAGGTCGGCCTCGACCCGGCCCTTGTCCACACCGAGGCGTCGCAGCGGTCCTTCGCCGGACGAGGCGTCCTCCAGCTCGAGCAGCGCCAGCAGCAGATGCTCGGTCCCAATGTAGTTGTGCCCCAACCGAAGTGCCTCGCGAAAGGTGAGCTCGAGCGCCTTGCGGGCTGGGCCGCTGAACGGGATGAGGGCGGGGGTCTCGGCGCCGGGCGGGGGTAGCTGCACGGCGGCGCGCAGCGCCTCGGTGTCGATGTCTTGCCGGCGGAGCAGCACCGTGGCCAACGCGGCCGGATCGCTGAGCACACCGAGCAGCAGGTGATCGGGGGTGATCTCGTCGTTGCCGGCCTCGTGCGCGGCGTTCTGGGCCGCCACCACCGCGCCGCGCGCCCGCGGGGTAAAGCGGCCGAAGCCCTGTTCCGGGTCCAGCGTGGCGGGCTCGGCGCGCGGCACGAATCGCTTCTGCGCGGCCTGTTTGGTGACGCCCATGCTCTTGCCGATGTCGGTCCACGACGCCCCGGACCGGCGCGCCTGATCGACGAAGTGCCCGATCAGATGGTCGGCGACCTCGCCCAGGTGCTCGGCGGCCAGCACGGCGTCGGCCAATTGATCCAGCGCGTCGGTGTGCACCGACTTGATGGCGCTGATCAGCTCGTCGAGGCGGACGGGGTAGGCGATGCGCGTCGGGTCGGACATGGTGTCAACGGTAGGTTGACGACCGCACATAGTCAACCGGAGGTTGACGATTGTTAATAATTGTTTCGCCAGACGCATATTTGTCGGGCCTTCTGCAACGATTTCGAAGTTATGAGGCTCGTTCTGACAATTTCTGGCATTGCGGCCGTAATCGCTCTGGCCGCGCCCGCGCACGCCGACGACACCGACGGCGCCTTCCTCGCGTCCCTGGACCAGGCCGGCTTCACCTATAACGATCCGGGGCAGGTCATCCAGGCGGCCCACTACGTCTGCTCGGCGGCCAGCGGCGGTACGGCGATGCCCGACATCGCGAAGGCGATGACGTCCAAGGCGGCCGCGCTGACCGAGGAGAAGGCGGAGAAGTTCACCGCGATCGCGGCCAGCGCGTACTGCCCGGACGCGATCTCGTCGACCACCACGACGACCGCGACCGCCAGTTCCTGATCGCCTCGCTCCTCGAGATGCGGATCGGCCGCGGCTCTGGAACGATCGGTGAGCCGTGAGGCCATTTCTGATTTCGCTCGCCCTCGCCGCCGCCATCGGCCTGGCCGCTCCCGCGCACGCCGATAGCAGCGACGACACCTTCCTCGGCACGGTGCGCGCCGCCGGCCTGGCCTATTCGGATCCCGAACAGGCCATCACCTCGGGCAAGTCCGTGTGCAAGCTGGTGAGCGAGGGCGCGAATCTGACGGACGTCGTCCGGATGCTCCAGATGCTCAATCGTGGGCTGCAGGGCGACGACGCCACCCGGTTCGCCGCTATCGCCGCCAACTCGTATTGCCCCCAAGCGCTTTCGCCGCCCAGCACCGCCTCCTAGCGGCCGGGCACGGCGGGGAGATTGTGACGCGCTTTTAACATAAGCGCGCACTAACCGTGGGTGAACGAAACGTGTAATCAACAATTCACCCATACCATTTCGGCGACGGACAGCGGCCGCAGTCGAAAGGAAGCAGGGGTTTGGACTTCCTTCAGCAGCAGCTCGTCGAACCCCTGAGCAACATCCTCAATACGCACGTCCTGATCTATTTGCTGATCGGTGGCGGCATCTATTTCACGGTCCGCACCCGCTGCATTCAGGTCCGCTACTTCGGGCGGATGGTTCGCCAACTCGGCAGGGCGCACCGCCAGGATGGCGGAATCTCGTCGTTCCAGGCGTTCTGCGTAGGGCTCGCGTCGCGGGTGGGCACCGGCAACATCGCGGGCGTCGCCATCGCCCTGACCGTCGGCGGGCCCGGTGCGATCTTCTGGATGTGGGTGGTTGCGGCGGTGGGCATGGCCACCGCGGTGATCGAGGCGACCCTGGCCCAGATCTTCAAGGTCCGCTCGGACGACGGCGCCTTCCGCGGCGGCCCCGCGTTCTACATCGAACGCGGGTTGCGTTCGCGCGCAGGCGGTGTCGTGTTCGCCATGCTGCTGGTGATCACGTTCTCCACCGCGTTCAACATGGTGGAGACCAACGCGATCAGCGGGGTGTTGCAGTCGTCGCACGGCATCGGGGTCGGTTGGACCACCCTCGTTCTGGCCGTGCTCGCGGCACCGGTGCTGTTCGGCGGCGTTCGACGGGTCGCGCAATTCGCCGGATCGGTGCTTCCGGTGGTGGCGCTGGTGTACACGCTGCTGGCGCTGGGCATCGTGGCCGTCAACATCACCGAGCTGCCGACGGTGATCAAGGAGATCATCGGCGGGGCGTTCGGAATCCGCCAAATGGCAGGGGGTTTCGCGGGCGGCGTGCTGGCCGCGATGGTCACCGGCGTCAAGCGGGGCCTATTCGCCTGCGAGGCCGGGATGGGCAGCTCGCCCAACATCGCGGGCGCCGCGACCGTGGCACATCCGGTGGAGCAGGGGCTGATTCAGTCGCTCGCCGTGTTCGTCGACACGATGGTGATCTGCACGGCGACGGCATTCATCGTGCTGCTGTCGGGTCCCGAGACTTACAACCCGGCCCGCTTGGGGGCGGTCGCCGGGGCGAGCCTGACGGAGTCAGCGGTCGCGGCCGACCTCGGCTCGTGGACCACGGTGTTGATGACCGCGGTGGTGTTCGTCTTCGCGTTCGCCTCGGTGCTGAGCAATTACGTGGTGGCCGAGGCCAACTTGTTCTACCTGGGTGGCCGGCGCCTGGCGGCCAACGTGCTGAAGGTGGTCACGCTGCTGTCCATCGTCTTCGGGGCCCTGGCCAAGCTGACGCTGGTTTGGGCGCTTGCCGATTTGACGATGGCGGTGATGGCCATCGCGAACCTGCTCACCATCTGCCTGCTCGGCAAGTGGGCGTTCGCGGCGCTCAAGGATTACCACCGGCAGTTCGTGCAAGGCTTGATGCCGGTTTTCATCGCCAGCGAGGCCGGCCTGCCCGGTGTTCTCGACGGCGACATCTGGGAACGCGCGGGGCGCCGGCAGGTCGGCGCGCTGCCCGAGTCCTTGACCCTGCACCGGCCGGCGCTGCGGCCCTCCCGGGCGCCGGCGGCGTAACCCGGCGAGAGTTCACCCGCCGTTCGCCCACCAAGGTGCCATTCGCCAACGGGTCTGCGACAATCGCTGCGTTATGCGATTTCTACTGGTTTCGGCGAGCGTCGCCGCGGCGATCGGCCTGGCCGTCCCCGCGCATGCCGACGTCAACAACGATCAGGATTTCCTCACCGACCTGCGGGACGCCGGCCTCACCTATCAAGACGGGGGCAACGCGATCACCATCGCGAAGTCGGTGTGCGACCTGCTCGACGACGGCCAGTCATCCGCGGAAATCGTGACGCAGCTGCGCAATCAGAACCCCGCTTTTCAGGGAGCCAGCGCGGCCAAGTTCACCTACCTGGCGGCGGCGCATTACTGCCCGAAGTACGTGACCGGCGAGGACCGCGGCCCGAAGCCGGACGGGCAACCCGGGAACTGACCTCGCTCAGGCGGCCCTCGCGGTCCAGGTGAAGTTGTGCATGTCGGGTATCCGCGGTGCCAGGGCTTCGGCGACGAGGCGACCGATTCGATCGGCCGCCGCCAGGGGAGTCTGCGGATCGAGAAATCCTTCCACCTCCACGCGCAATGTCCGGCCGGTCCATCGGGCCCTGGCGTGCGCGTGCGTGACGCCCGGCACCGTGGCCGCGACGGCCTCGGCGGTCGTGATGATCTCGGGGTCGACTCCGTCGAGTAGCCGGTGCGCGATGTCGGAGGTCACCTCCCAGCCGACGTGGCAGATGAAACCGGTGACGACGATCCCGGCGACCGCGTCCGCCCAGCCCCAGCCGAGCGCAACACCGATCAGGCCCAGCATCGCCCCCGCCGACGACAACGCGTCCAGCCACGAATGTTTGGCGTCGGCCACCATGGTCGCCGAGCGAATCCGCCTGCCCACCACCAACTTGTAGCGGGCCACCAGCTGGTTGCCCGCGATCCCCACGAGCGCGGCGGCGATGCCCCAGCCCACGTACCCGGTGCCGCCGTGCCGGAGCAGCTTGTTGACGCTTTCGAAGGCGGCGACGGCGGCGCTGCCCCAAATCACCAGTGCCACACCGATTCCGGCGAGGTCTTCGGCGCGTTCGTAACCGTAGGGATACCGTTCGGTGGGAACTTTGCGCGACGCCCGAAACCCGACGAACACCAGGACACTGGTGGAAACGTCGGACAGGTTGTGCAGCGCGTCGCCGAGCAACGCCACCGAACCGGAGAGCAGCGCGATGGCCAGTTCGACGAGCCCGGTCAGCGCCAGTCCGACGGCGCTGACGGCCACGGCCCGGTTGGCCTGCCGGCGCTCGGCCGCGTCATCGGTGCCGGTGTCCAGGGGAAAACTTGCCGCGGGGTCACGGACGCCTTTGACGATGTGCATACCGCAAGCATGCCCCCGTCGGGCGCCGGCGCCCAAGCCGATTACGCGCCCGCCCAGCGCTCGGGCCATCGCCCGCAACGCCGCGCCCGCGTCCGGCCCCTCTCCGTTGAATGCCGCGCCGCTTCACCCAAACAATGGCACCCGTTTAAATTGCATCTCCGTTAATTGAACCAAGGCGCCGGCCGCCCCGGTGGGTCCGGATTCGAGTTTGCTCGATTGCCGAGCGCCGAAGCGTCAGTTGTGCGAAAGTTGCCTCAGCGTTATTGATTAGCGCATCGATAGACAGTCACGATTCGGTCTTCGGACCCGCAGCCGACTGAGGAGACACCGATGAAGAAATTGACACTGCTGACCGGCGCCGTTGCTGCGACCGTGGCGAGCGCGGCGGCCGTCGCGATCCCGGTTGCGAGCGCGGACTCGACGGACGACGTTTTCCTGCAGGCGCTCGTACAGCAGGGCATCACCCTTTCCGGCCTGTCGAACCAAACGATCGTCAACGCCGGGCATGGAGTTTGCCAGGACTGGGCCAATGGCGCGACTTTGGCGCAGACCTTGTCCGATGTAAAGAGCGCGCTCTCATTGTCCGACCACAATTCCGGCTACTTCATCGGCGCCGCGACGCAGTCGTACTGCCCGCAGTACGTCAGCAAAGCCACCCAGAGCTGACCGAAGTTTCCGCGGTCAGTTGGCCTGGCCGCGGCGAGGGGTGTCCTCGCCCGCCGGGCGAGACCGCCTCGGGAGCACCATGAACATCACCGGGAACCGCAGCATCGCCTCGCGGTGGGAGATTTCGAGAAACACCGTCTCCATTTGCAGGTTCCGTATCGGACGCCTGTCCATCATCAGCCGCGTCCGCAGGTGACGCGGGGTTTGTAGCCACTCGACCAAATTCATGCCCGCGACTCTACCCGCCCGACGAAAATCATTGCGCTGCAGACGAATTAGACGACCGGTGATCAATGATGGTGCTGGGCATCGAAAAAATGGTTGTCGGTGACAGAACCGCGCGGCCGGGCCCACTCCGGGTCGAGGATCGCCGGCGTGTGCGGGCCGACGGTGATCGGGGCCAGCCCCGGAATCCGAAGCTGGAGGCCGCCCACCTGGCTGCGATGTCCCGCCGTCAGCCCGTCGGCCTCCAACGCCTCGCCGTGGCCGGAGACGATGTCGGCCATGGCGTGCAGCGCCTCGCTGCCCGGGTGGTAGTAGTGCGAATGGTCGAGGGGGTCGATGCCGTCCGAGCCGGGCACCTCGGCGCGAAAGCGCACCGATCCAAAGCCGTCGGTGGCGGGGTCGGCGCCCAACCCCGGGTCGCTGCCCGCAACCTGACCGACGATGTCTCCGCCGAAGAAATGGTTGCTCAGCCCGTCGAGTTGCCCGAGCATCCCGACCGGGTCGGTCGAGGCGTCCCCGACGAACACATGGCCGCCATCCAGGTGAAAATCCCTGGCGCTGTTGGCCGCGTCGGTGCCCGGACAACCAAGCAGCACAGCGTCATTGGCGTGCATGCCGTGCAGGGCGAAGGCATCGGCCACCGTCGTCGCACCGTAGGAGTGACCTAGCACGGTGACGTGCTGCCCGGTGCCGAGGTGAGTGGTCCACAGCCCGTTGACATCTCGCGCGAGCGCCGCGCCGCCCGCCCGGGCGAGTTTGGGCGTGGAGATGCGCTCGACGTCGGAGAAGTCGTCGGGGGTGTCGTAGCCCATCCACGCGATCACCGCGGTCAGTTTGCCCGGGTCGGCGGCGTTGGCCTGAGCGAACAGGTTGATGGCGTCGTCGTGCGCGTCGCGCAGCCAGCCGCCCCGCACGCTGCTGCCGGTGCCCGGCACGATCACGGCGGTATTGCGCGCGGTGTCCGGATTGCCGATTGCGATTGCGGCGCGCCCCTTGCCGCCGAACGCCAACGGGTCGTAGGTGAACAGATAAGTCGGGTTGGGTTCGTCGACTGCGTCGTGGTCGAGGCCTTGTTTGGTCTCGTTGGCGTTCCGATAGCGGGTGACGTCGGTGGCCGATAGCCCGAATCGCGCCGGATCACGCATCACATCGGCGACGGACGTTCCGGCGCGGGCGGCGATGTCGCGCACCCGGTCGAGGTCCCGGGTCATCGCGGCGATGTTGGCGTTACTGCGTGCGGGGACCGGCACGCCGTT
This sequence comes from Mycobacterium sp. UM_11, assembly GCF_001414075.1. Taxonomy (NCBI): domain Bacteria; kingdom Bacillati; phylum Actinomycetota; class Actinomycetes; order Mycobacteriales; family Mycobacteriaceae; genus Mycobacterium; species Mycobacterium sp. UM_11. Next base: position 9,738 of record NZ_LATC01000058.1, read on the forward strand.
GAGATTGCCGATGCGGTCCGGGTTTTCGTCGATCAACCACTGCCGCCGCTCGGGCGTCAGTGACGTCCACCAGCGATGCACGTCCGCGGCGTCGGTGCCCGGTGGCGGGACTTGGTCGAACCCAACGCCTTTCGGCAAGGGCTCCGGTTCGGATCCGTCCGCTCCCAAGTTGTTCACCGCGTCCCGCAACGTGGCCGAGTAGCCGGCGCGCAGCGACCGCAGCGAAGTAAGCGCGGCAGTGGTGTCGCTGACGGCGTCGTCTTCGCAGGCGCGAACGAGCGCGTCGAGGGCGTCGTTGTCGGCCGCGCCGAGGTGGGCGGTTTTCTCCATTTCGATGGCCCGCCCGATCACGTCGTCGAGGTGGTGCAGCCGGGCGTCCAGGGTGGCCATCTCGCCGGTTGCCGTCTTCTGCGCCTCGGCCAAGGTGGCGGCGATGTTCTCCAGGTCGACCGCGATGCTGGGTAATCGCAGCGACTGGGCGCCGAGGGCTCTGGTCACCCGCCGCACTTCGGTGGAGTCATTGATTGGATGATCGCCGTTCGGGTGGTCCCAGGCCGCGTCGAACCGCTTGCGCGCTTGTTCGAAGGCGGCATTCGCCTCGCGGGTGCAGCGGGCCGCCCGACGAAAAGCCTCGGCGAGATTTGAAATCTGGCGCGGGCTACCGGCCTGCAGGCTCTGGTTGATCGCCCAGGGATCACCGCCGGCTTCGGCGACCAGCGCCGCGATGCTCACGCACCGCAGCTGCATCGCCCCGCCAGCGGTTTCGCGGCGTCGCGGCCACTCATGCCGGCGAACTTAACACTCACCGCCGCGTTGCGCCGTCACCCCGAGCCCCGGTTGGGGACAGGCCTTCGTGGGCCGATTGGCAGGAATTCTCAAGGTCTTTGACACGGCGGGACGACTAGAATTCCGTAATGTGAACGCGCAGGCCGACGGCTAGCGATCATCGCTTTGTGAGTGGCGATGAAGAAGCCGGCAGCGATATGTGTAGCCGTTGGGGCTTTGATGCTCGGCGGGGCCACCGCCCGCGCCGACCCCCCGTCACCGGGTCCCACCCCGCCGCCCTTCGGGCCGAAATGTTTGACGTTCGACGGTCCGCAGTTGAACTGGCTGCCGTGCGGCTGGACGACGGATGGGCGGCGATGGACACCGCCTCCGCCCCCGCCGCCCCCGCCGTAACCGTTACGCCCGCTCACTTCAAGACGTAGTCCGCAGCCTTGTAGGCCTCCGCTCCCATGATCCGGCCGAGCGCGGTGTAGGCGGCGAACTGCCCTTCGTTGAACCATTGGTCTGATGTCGGGTCGTGGGGGAAGACGACGTTCGACGCGGCATAGGTCAAGAGCCACTGCGGACACGTTTCGCTGAGAACGGCTTTCGCGTAGATCAGCACGCCCTTGCGGTCATCCTTCGCAAGACCCGAGGCGGCCGGGTAGGTGATGGTGGCCACCGCGACCGTCTTCTTGGTGACGCGGTCTTTCAGGCTTTCCAACGCCTTGTCTTCTGGAAGCGTGCCCGAGCCCGGGGCGAGGTAAGTCAACGGGTAATCGGCCGAGTCGAACGTGATCGTCACGCCCAGCTCGTATTTGGCCAACCGGATCGCGTCGGCCAGCCCACTGAGCAACGGGGGAGTGTCGCCGCCGCCGTCGAAGCAGAAGATCAGTCGGCTGCGACGACGCAGTGCCTCGACAAGTCCCAGGTTTTCGTAGTGGCCGCCGTCGCTGATCTGCACCAAGCGCGCGTCGTTGTAGTTGAACCCGAACAGTTCTCGGTAGAAGTAGCCGGCGCCACGGATGGTGGGTAGCCACTTCGGCCACGGCCTCCGGTTCTCCTTCTCGTCGCCGCCGGTCCCGTCCTCGGCGTTTTTGAGGCTGGCGACGAAGTTGGGGTTGGGCAACCAGGTCCCCAGTCGGGCGCCCGAGACGGCCAGCAGCTTTTCGAATCCCTTCTGTTGGCGGCCCATCGCCGAGGCGAAGGCGGCGCCGCTCACCGCGACCGCGGCCACCACCGTCAGATCGCGCTTGATGCGTGGTGGCGCGATAGCGAAGAGGGTGGGGGTGTGCAACCATCCCAGCTCGGGGCCGCCGATGTGGTCACCGCTGAGCACGTAGGAAACCGCATTCAGTCCCGGCGCCGGCTTTCCGTCGCCGGTGATGGTGGCCGCGGCGGCGAAAATGAATCGGGGCCCTCGGTCGCCCGGCACCTGGCCATAGTCGGGCAACCACGTCCACTCGATCTCCTCGTAGCGTTTCGCCCGCCAACCACCGCCCGGCGCGCGGACGCGACGCACGGCGAAGGTGCGGGCGAGGCGGCGCCGGTAGAAGGGATGCAAGCTCACCGAGGTGACGTCCACAACGCCGATCCACAAAATGGTGACGACCAATGCCCCGACGAACCACACGTTGGGCACGTATCGAGAGCCCCCCTCCACCCCGTCCGCGGTGACAGTGCGGAAGACGGCCGCGGCGAAGACGCCGAGGGTGGTCAGCCACGCGATCAGTAGGACGGCGAGTGTGACGGTCACCAGGATCGTCGGGACAATGCCGGGCGGCAGCAACCGTTTCCAAGTCGAAAGCTTCGCCGCCTCTTCGGAGAGGGCGGTGCGTTTCTTCCACGCCATCGCGACCACCGCGGCCAGATAGTTCAGGCCCACCACGCCCGAGAAGGTCGCCGCCGCGGCGCCCGGATTGTCGGAGGCGTGCAGACTCAACGTCGAGCACAGCCGCATCAGAACGGGCAAACCGACGGCGACCGCCAGCACCACCAACCCGAACACCGCGCTGCCAACCGCGAGCCGCTGCATTCGCATCTTCCAGGTCTCGCCCCCCTCTTGCCAGCTGAGCAATTCGATGACGATCGCCACGGTGGTGAAAATTACTGCCGAGGCCGCGAAGAACCCGACTGCATACCACGACGCGGGATGGCTGATCAGGCAAAGGGAATAACCCCGGGGCAGGCGCTTGAGTCCCTCGTTGACAAGCGGATTCGGCACGGGAACGATGGCCGTGAACGAGAATTGCGGCCGGGCCAGCAGATAGCCGAACACCCATCCCATCAGGATGGGAAGGGTGAAGAGGATGGTTAGGGATGCCAGCAGGTTCTTGAGCACCTCGGCCAGCGCCCTGATCAAGTCGGCCGGGGAGTCCGCGATATAACTGGAGCCCCTGCGGAAATGGTCGAACTCGACCGACCCGTCCTCGAATCGCTGGGAAATCAAGGGGCTTTCGGGGTCGCTCTGCAGGGCGAGCAGTCGGGCGCCCGCGGTGTATCCGCCCCCGGACACCGAAATGATGTAGTCCACGGTGTCGACCAGTTTCGGCTCGACGCCCTTGCCGAATCGCTGCGGATCGTCGCGCGTCTTGAGTTTGTCCTCGGTGGAAAACACCTGCAGCGCCCCCATCGCCACGCAGGCCGACCGCACCCCGCCGCCGGAAAGGCAAATGGCTTGTACCCGTTCCTCTTTCCGGCGGTCGAGCACGTCGTTGGCGCCCGGCACGCTGTACGCCTCGACCCAGCTCCACTCGTCCTCGGTGACAAGCGGTGTGGTCGTGCCCGGCGACCGCACGCCCGTTTGCTCCTTCGGAATCAACACGCGATCCCACCACGCGGTGGCGGCGTCCTCGGCCGACGTGAGCCGCCCGTACCTGCACCATGCGGCCGCCTGGCGGAAAAGGATCCCCACCGTCGTGGGTATGCCCAGGAGCGCTATCAGCAGGGCGCACCATTTGACGGTCGCCGCCGCGGACGTCGCATTGATCAAGATCGTGGACTTCTGGTTATGCACCGTGAGGTAAAGCAGCCCATCCTCGGCGAGGTCGGCGAGGGCCGTAAGCACCACGGCCGCAACGACGTACCCCGCCACCAGCCGGCCGGTCACGGAGGCGGCCCGGGTCCGGAAGTAGCACGCGAAACCGCCGAGCACCAATACGTAACCGAGGATGACGAAGAGGTCCGCGCTGACGTAGGCGGGAATCCGATCGGCGACGCCCGGCACGCCTTTTCGGTCGCCGTAGATATAGCGCGCGATGTGGGGCACGCAGGTGTGCGGCAGAGCCAACAGCGCGATCGCCGAGCCGCCCGCGATCGCCAGAACCACTAACACCCTTTGGGCCGCGCGATGAGAAATGAAGCTCTCGGTTTTCGGCATCGTCTACCTCGTTAACCGGGTCCTGTCTCAGCGCATGGTAATTAAGCCCAGACACCGATGTAGCGCAACGGCGGAATTGCTCCCGCGAGTTTCTTATAGCCGTTTCGGCGACAAAGGCTTTGGCGCTGGTGTAGCGTGCCGATCAATTTCATAGCGACGTGGCAGAAAGACCGAGCAATGAAAGCAGCAATCGCGGCCGCGACCGTAGCCGTTTTTGCGTTAGGTCTGCCCAGCGCCGCGCCCGCTCACGCCGCAACGACCGCCACCGTGAAAGCGCAGTCCACCCCGCGCATGAACGGCTCCACCTTGAAGTCGGGCCAAGACGGCGTCTACAACGCCGGCCAGGTCCTGACGCTGGTCTGTCACAGCGCGGGCGACCCGGTGAAGGGGTTTTTCAGCTACCAAATCGCCAACGACGGCTGGGATAGCCTCTGGTACAAGACAACTGACGGCCACTACGTCGCCGATGTCGACATCGACACGCGCACCCTCGACGCGCTGGGACCCGACTGCGGCGGCGTCGGGGCGGCGCCCGCCGCGACAACCGGCGAGGACAAGGCGGCTCATGCCATGGCGTGGGCGCGCGGACAGATGGCCGCGGATCCCGATAACACGGTGCAGTGCGAGGCGTTCGTCGAGCAGGCCTACAACCACACGTTCAGATACCCGTCGGCGATGGATGCCTTCAACGACTTCAATCGCAAAGGGCTGATCCACCCGAACGCCGACAACATCCCGGAGGGAGCGCTCGTGTTCACCAGCAACCCGGGATTCGACCACGGCACCGGTCACGTGATGCTCAGCGAGGGCAACGGCCAGTACCTCACCGCCAACTACTTCCAACCCCCGCACATCCGCGAAATACGGCCGAGCCCCACCGATTCGCAAAACATCTTTCTCGGTTGGGCGTTCGCGCCGTAGTCGAGGCGCGGCGTCGGCGTTCGCCGGCATCTGTGGTACTCACGACCACATGAACAATCCTTCGCCGGGCCCGGGTTGGTGGCTGGCCTCCGATGGCAAGTGGTACCCCCAGCAGTGGGAGTACACGTGGGATTACCTGGAGGGCGACACCGCCATGGAGGAGATGAAGCAGAAGGCGGACGAACTCGGCCGCCAGGGGTGGGAAATGGTGGGACTCGATGCCGACCACCGCGGGGCCTTCTCCGTCGCGTGCTTCTTCAAGCGGCCGCTTGCGCCGTAAGCCGCGCTCATAGCTGGGCCGCCCCTTCGAGCGCCGCTGCCCGAGTCCGGCCGGACATTCGGTGAGACGTGACCGGCGCAAGTGGGTAAACAACGCTGTAACGCGCCGGGCGCGTCGGTAATGCAATCAATTGAAAGGCGGCATCAGATGGCTCGTGACGAGGGCGGCCGGTGGGACGTCGGCATCAAGGACGACGCGGTTTTTGTGCAGCGCGTCTCGGAGGCCGACGAGCAACTATTCATCGATTCGTTGGACTCTGATGAGGCTCGCAAATTGGCTGAGCTCTTGACGAAGTACGCGGACAAGCTGGACAACTCCGATCAGGACGAGGACGAGAAGAAGGACAAGAAGGACAAGGACAAGAAGGACAAGAAGGACAAGGACGACAAGAAGGACAAAGACGACAAGAAGGACAAGGACAAGAAGGACAAGGACGACAAAGACGAAGAAAAGGACAAAGACGAGGACGACAGCGACGACGAGGACGACGAGGACGAGAAGGACGACGACAAGGACGACAAGGACGACGACTGAGTCCACCCGCGCTTCGCCGGTTGGCTACGAACTAATTTGGCCCACCGAGTCGTCGGCCAACGCCGCGCTTAGCCGGCGGGTCACGGAAGCGAGTTGTGCCCCCATCCGGGTGACCGCCTCGCCGCTCATCGGTTCGGCGCTGGGGACCAGGCTGATCATCAGCGCGATGCGGGACCCGGGCTCGAGGATCGGGGAGTCGATGTGGCTCACTTCGTACGTGCGCTCCGGCGCCAGGCTGACGGGGAACCACTCTTCCTGATGGATCAGTTCGTCGGTCAAGGCCTGCGCGAGTTGGCTCAGCCGCGTTGAACGGACTTCGGCGCTGCGCACGATCAGCGCCAATTCCTGCAGCCGTAGATCGGGCAGCAGGTGCAGACCGACCGCGTAGCCCCGCTCCCGGGCCGTGGTGATGGCTTGGCGGTAGCGGTCGCGCACATCCGCGGGCAGCGCGGCCAGCCAGCGCTCCCGGGCCTCCGGCGCGGACCAGGCGACGGTCGACGCCCCATACGGCGGGCGGTGCGGGAACTGGGTGCCGATGGGCATCGGGTGCCCGCCGCCGTGCCGGCTTCGGACCTGATCGACGACGGTGGAGTAGTCCTCGCTCACCGAGAAGGCCACGCAGTGGGCGCCCGTCGCGGCCGACAGTTCGGCCATCGCCGAGCGGGCCAACACCAGGGCGGGGTAGCGCGCCGCCGCCTCTCGGCCGAGGCGGACCAGAGCGGGACCGAGGTGGTAGGTCTTGCGGACCGGGTCGCGCAGCAGCCAACCGGCGCGCAGCAGTTCGGAAAGCATCGAGTGGCAGCTGGCCTTGTGCACGCTCAGGTGGCGCGAAACCTCGGCCAACGTCAACCCGCGGCTCGCGTCGCCCGCCAGCTGCTCGAACAGGTTCACCACCCGCTCGGTCTGCGGAGAAGGGCGCGGCGCCATGGGCGCAATGGTCGCATAATGCGACCGCTTGCGATGTCATAAGCGCCTATGTGACGATCGCCACAATGAAGGACCTCGCGGGCAAGGTGGCGGTCGTAACCGGCGGGGCCGGGGGCATCGGCCGGGCCATGGGCAGGCGGTTCGGCCGAGAAGGCATGAAAGTGGTGCTCGCCGACGTCCTCACCAAACCCCTCGACGAGGCGACCCGGGCGCTCGCGGACGAGGGCGTCGACGTGGCCGGCGTGGTCACCGACGTCACCGACTACGCCTCCGTCGAATCGCTGGCCAAGGAGGCGCAATCTCGCTTCGGCGCGGTGCACGTGGTGTGCAACAACGCCGGCACCGGCGGCGTCTCCGAGGGCTACATGTGGGAGCACGACCTGGCCGACTGGCGCTGGGGGATCGACGTCAACGTGCTGGGCGTCATCCACGGCATCAAGGCGTTCGTGCCGCTCCTGCTCGAACAAGGCGAAGGGCACGTGGTCAACACCTGCTCGGGCAACGGCGGGTTCGCACCGATCGCCCGGGGGGCAATGGGCGGACCGGCCACCGCGGTCTACCCGATGACCAAGGCCGCGGTGCTCTGCCTGACCGAGAGCCTCTACACGCATCTGCAGATGACCGGAACCCGGGTGCGGGCGCACGTGCTGTTCCCCGGCGGCTTCTTGAACACCGGCATCTGGGAGTCCTGGCGACACCGGCCGGAGCGCTACGCCGCGACCCAGGAACGCCGCACACCTGACCAGACGCTAGAGAAGGTGGTGGCCCGCTTCGAGGCCGCGGGCGTGCAGGTCGCGTTCACCCCGCTCGAGACGGTCGCCGACCAGGTGGTGGACGGGATTCAAGCGGACCGGTTCTGGATGATGGGTCCGCCCACACCGGCCGATGAGGTCGTGAGCAAGAAGGCGGCATCGATCCTCGCCCGCGGCGAGCCCGACTACCTGGTCGATGTCCTCGGCCAGCATGCCAAGCACACCGAAGGAGGAACACGTTGAGCGCCAACCAGATTCGCTACGGCCCTCGCCCGCCCGAGGCGCAAGTCGACCACGAGATCGACGCCACCAAGGCGCCCATCGCCACCGAGGCGATCACCGTCACCTACCTCACCGATCCCGACATCGTCGCGGCCGTGCTGCCCAAGCCGCTGGAGCCGGCGGCCCAACCCCTGGTGCGCGTCCAGCTGCAGCGGGTCCGGATCGAGGGCATGGCGCCCTTCGGCTCGGCCGTGTTCTCGGTGACCGCCCGGCACGGCGAAGTCGAGGGCGACTACCCGCTTTTCATGCCCCAGTCCACCGAACAGTCGGTCACGGGTGGGCGCGAAACATTCGGCGAGCCAAAGAAATTGGCGCACATCGCGGTCGAGCGCGACGGTGACCGCGTCACCGCCGCCGTTGACCGGTTGGGCCACCAGCTGATCAGGGTGGACGGGCGTATCACCGGCCCGGCGAAGTTGCCGCCCGACCAGGTGAACACCGAGTTCTACTTCAAGTTCCTGCGCGCCCCCGACGGCAGCGGCATCACCGACCCACACCTGGTCTACGGCGAATATCACCGGCATTACGAGCTTTTGGAGAACATCGACGGCACGCTCGAGCTGGGGGAGTCGCCGCTCGATCCGGTGGCCGACGTCGCGGTCCGCGAGATCACGTCCATCACGTGGTGTCGGCGCCGCACCATCCAGGTGGGTCGCATCGCGGCGCGGGTGCCGCAGGAGTGGCTGCTGCCGTACGTGCACCAGCGCTACGACGACGTGGCCCTGCTGGCCGCCCCCGGGCCCGAGCCGGCGCGGGTATAGGCGCATGGACCGGTACACGGTCATCTCGGCCGACTGCCACGCCGGCGCGGACCTGCTCGACTACCGCGACTACCTGGATCCGGGCTACCGCGACGAATTCGACAGCTGGGCAAAGACATACGTCAATCCGTTCGGGGATCTCGCGGAGGCCGACGCCGAGCACAATTGGGACAGCGACCTACGCAACTCGGAGCTGGATCGCGAAGGCATCGCGGGGGAGGTCATCTTCCCTAACACCGTGCCGCCGTTCTTCCCGCACGCCAGCCTGGCCGCCCCGCCGCCGGAGACCGCCCGCGAGCTCGAGCTGCGCTGGGCCGGCTTGCGTGCGCACAATCGCTGGCTGTCCGACTTCTGTTCCCTGTCGCCCGAGCGGCGCGCCGGGGTGGGCCAGATCCTGCTGGGCGACCTCGACGAAGCCATCGCCGAGCTGACGCAGATCGCCAAGCTGGGCCTGCGCGGGGGCGTGCTGCTGCCCGGAATCGCCCCCGGGACCGGCCTTCCCCCGCTTTACGCCGAGCATTGGGAGCCGCTCTGGGCGGCGTGCGCGGACGCGGGCCTGGTGGTCAACCACCACGGCGGTAACGCGGGGCCGAGCCCGATGGATGGCTGGGGAAGCTCGCTGGCGGTGTGGGTGTACGAGACGCACTGGTGGGCGCACCGGGCGTTGTGGCACTTGATCTTCAGCGGCGCGCTGGATCGCCATCCCGACCTCACGGTCGTCTTCACCGAGCAGGGCGCCGGGTGGATACCGGCAACCCTCGACTCGCTCGATGTCGCCGCGGCCCGGTACGCGCGGGCGAGCTCGGCGATCGCCCGGTTCGCCGGACCCACCGCCGGTTCGCTGAGCCTGCGGCCCAGCGAGTACTGGTCGCGCCAGTGCTACGTCGGCGCGAGCTTCATGCGTCCGGTCGAGTGCGCCGAGCGCCACCGGATCGGCGTCGACCGCATCATGTGGGGAAGCGATTATCCGCACTACGAGGGCACCGCCCCCTACACGCGAGAAGCGTTGCGGCACACCTTCTCCCACGTCCCGGCCGAAGAGGTAGCGGCCATGCTGGGCGGGAACGCGGCGGTCGTCTACGGCTTCGACCTCGAGGCGCTCGCGCCGTTGACCGCCCGCATCGGCCCGACCGTGGCCGAGGTTGCCGAACCGCTGGCCGCCGTGCCGGCCGACGCGAGCAGCACCGTATTCGAGCCCGACCCCATCCGCACCTGGTAGCGAAAGGACGCACCATGAACCCTGATGCCCCGTACGTCATCATCTCCGCCGACACCCACGCCGAGCTCCCGACCGAGCGCTACCGCGAGTACGTCGACCCCGAATACCGGGACGACTTCGAGGCGTACCTGGCCGAGAAGACCGCGGCGGCGCAGGCCGGGGGATTCATCGACGAAGAGTTCGCCCAGGAGTGGTTCTCCGAGAACGGCGAGGGCATCGCCGGCGGATGGGACGTCGCGCTGCGGGACAGGGAGCTCGACGGCGACGGGGTGGTCGGCGAGGTGATCTTCCCCGACGCCGACGCCGTGACCGGGGTCGCCGGGGCGCCCTTCGGGGCCGGGCTGGGCCAATCGGGCGACCTCGACCCCGGGCGCGCGATGGCCGGGGCGCGCGCCCACAACCGCTGGTTGGCCGAGCTGTGCAGCCACAGCCCCGAACGGCGGGCCGGGGTCGCGGTCGTGCCGATCCTGGCGGACGTCGACGCCGCGGTCGCCGAGATCACCCGCGCGGCCGAGTCCGGGCTGCGGGGCGGGATCCTGATTCCCGCGCGCTGGGTCGGCTACCCGCCTTACCACGACCGCCGTTACGACAAGGTCTGGGCCGCGTGCCAGGACCTGCAGATGCCGGTGCACACGCACTCCGGCCCCGCGCCGCAGGAGGAGTACGGCGGCCACCTGGGGATCTACGTCACCGAGGTGCGCTGGTGGGGTGCCCGGCCGATGTGGTTCGCGCTGTGGTCGGGGGTGTTCGAGCGCTTCCCGCAGTTGCGGTGGGGCGTCACGGAGTGCGGTGCGTTTTGGGCCAACGACCTGCTCTGGCTGATGGACACCCGGTATCTGCGCGAGCACTCGGCCAAGAAGATGAGCCACCAGATGGAGGGCGACCTGACCATGCCGCCCTCGGCCTACTTCGACCGCAACTGCTTCATCGGGGCCACCACCACCGAGCGCCGGGAGCTGGCGCGCCGCTACGAGATCGGCGTGTCCAACCTGTTGTGGGGCAACGACTTTCCCCACCCGGAGGGCACGTGGCCGCACACCCGCAAGTGGCTGCATCGCTCCTTCTGGGACATTCCCATCGACGAGACCCGGCAGATGCTGGGCCTGGCCGCGGCGGAGATATACAACTTCGATCTGGGCGCCCTCGCCGGGTTGGCCGAACGCATCGGCCCCACTCCCGAGGACCTCGGTCAAGACGACGCGGTCAGCATCCCCAAGTGGGAGGCGGCCCGCCGCACCGGGCGCCACTGGCTGACGGACGCCGAGCCCATCCCCGACCTCGTGGAGAGCTGATCGCAGCGAATGCCGTTGAGTCCATGAGGTTTCGGCGCCGCGACCTTTAGGACGGCAGACAGGCTCTGTAGCATTGGCACTTTCGGTGGTGCTGATGGGTGGAGCGTGCCCCTTAAACGTGTTGACGAGTTGAAGCCCGGCGACAAGATCCGGATGAAGATCGGGCACGCCACCGTCGTGGCGACCGAGCCCCTCGACGACGACCGCACCCTGTTGACCTTCAGCTACGGCACCCAGGGCGCGGCCGACAACGCGCTGACCGTCGACGTCCTCGAGGACGACGAGTGGGGTTGGTGAGGCCGGGGGCTTGCCCGTGATGGACCGGCGTACGAACATTGCATGGGTACGGCTCGTTGAGGAGAGACGATGACGTCGACCCGCTGGAAGAGCTTCGCCGGTTTGTGTGCCGCGTCGCTCCCGCTCGCCCTGCCCGTTTCCCCCGCCGCCTTCGCCGACAATCCGTCCTGGAACGGCCAGTACGCGATCACGTTCATGGTCGGCCCCAAGGCGGGGAACAGCATGGCCGTCGGCAATCCCGAGCAGCAGCACACCGAGACCTACGGGATCCGCTCGAGCTGCAACAACGGAAAGTGCGTCGCCACGATCGTCAGCGGCCCGCCGCCCACCAACCCGACGGTTCCGCAGCCGATCCAGTTCACGTGGGATGGAAAGTCCTGGACGCAGACCAACGACTTCCAGTGGGACTGCATGATGCCCGACACCTCCATCCAGTGGAACCCGGCTCGCGCCACCGTGACTTACACGCCCCAACCCGACGGGTCGCTTAACGGCCTGATGCACACCGAGATCTTGAGCGGCGCGTGCCAGGGAACCATCGACATGGACATGAAGGCCGAGCGCGTCTGAATTGCTCAAACGCCAGACACCCCCTGGCGACCCGCATAGCCTCGATCCACCTGCATGGCTCACCCATCGCGGCCGCGCGACACGAAGGAACATCATGACGACACCAGGACTCACACGATTGGCCGCCCGCACCGTCCTCGTCGCGGGGTTAGGGATGGCCGGCATGGGACTGACCGCGGCCGTGGCCAACGCCGATCCCGCGACGCCCAGCACCCCCGGCCCCAACCCCACCGCTGCCCAGAACCCGCACTCGGAATCGGGGCTCTGTAACCAAACCGTCGTCCCGCGCGGCGCCCCGGCGCCGCCCCCGGGGTACTGCGGGTGAGGGCCGACGAATGAACTGGGCGACATTGATAACCAACGCGCTGGTACCCCTGGCGTCGGTGATCTCGAGCGCCACCGTCGCGATCTGGACGAAGCGCATCGACTTCAAGACCAAGGAGGAAGACCGCCGCCACGAACGCGTCCTCGACTTCGAGAAGCGCGCGGCCGACGACAAGAAGGCCGTGTTGAAGTCGCTGATCTCGGCGACCATCTACATCAAACGCGCGGCGCAGTACGAGGGGTCCGGCACCCCCGAGGAGATCGCCAGCCAGCGGCGCGCCGAGGCCATCCGGGAGCTTTACGACTTCCGCATGCGCCTGGGGCTCGACGACGGGGTGGCCGAGCTGATGGTCTACGCCGCGCCGCCGGTGCGCGACGCGGTCAGCCTCCTGCTCGACGAGTGGGACCGTCAATTCCGCGAGCATGGCTACTCGTTGACCCAATTGGATTCGTGCAAGCGGCAATTGGCGCAGTCCACCTCGTGTCCCGAACCGCGGGAGGACGTCACCGTGTACTACGAGGGCGAACTCAAGTGGTCCGAGCTGAGAAAGGTCGAGACGGTGTGGCTGGACCGGTTGGGCCGGGAATCCGAGCTCGACCTCGACGCACTCCTGGCGTTGTGCGACCGCACCCTGGAGGCCGCGCACAAGGACCTGCGCGGCGGGTACGGGCTCGACTGCTAATCGCTCGTCCGGCCGGACCGTTTGCTGATTATTTGGCGTTATTGCTGGGTAACCTGGCGATCATGCGTGTCGTCTACGTTGCTGTCGCGATCGCCATAGCCATCGCCTTGTTCTCGGTCGCCCCGGTGGCGGCGCCTGCCCGTGCCGACTTGAGCGGTTACGGAAATTGCGTGGGAAGCATCACCGAAATCCCGCTCTGGGAACACGACTACCAGAACGGTCAGCTCATCGGGGTGATCGAGCAGGACCTCAATTCCGGTGTTACTCCCGCGGCCGAAGGCCAGAAGGTCTCGCGGATGGGCTTCGACCCGCGCCTGGCCAATCGAATCGTGGAGTGCGTCATTCAGGAGCGCCCGTAAAGCCCTTGCCGGTCTCTCGTCGCGTGACGTCGCCGGGGCGCCCGCGGAGGTAACCTCATAGCTGGTTTTCAGGACCGGCAACAGGCTCGAGGGGCGGTGCGATGCAGCTGAAATGGCTCAGCGTTGCCGACCTGATCGGTAGGGCGGGCGGCGATCCGTGGGCGATCAACCAGAGCCTGCAGGCCGGCAGCCCGGCCCAGATCTCGAGCCTGGCCGAGGCCTTCCATGGCGCGGGCCGGCACACCGCCGAGGCCGACCACGCGTTCGAGCAAGCCCGCAAGCGCTTCGACGCCGCGTGGAACCACCAGAACGGCGACCACCCGATCAACGATTCCCAAGAAGTGCAGCGGGTGGTCAAATCCCTTGGCGCACAGTCCGAGCAGTTGCCCAAGATCGGTGCGGACCTGGAGAACATCGCCGCCGCGCTGGCCGAGGCGCAGAAGGCGGGTGCACAACGGATCGCCACGCTGGAACACGAGCTGCAGGGCCTCGACAACCTCATCGATGCCGCGGAGCACGATCTGCAGCATGGCAACCTCGACGCAAAGAGCAAGGCCTTCCTGGAGAAGTTGATCGAGGACGCGAAAGCCGACGCCGCCGACGACGTCCGGGATGCCCTGCACGACATGGAGTCCATCCGGGACGGCTACTCGGCCACGCTGCAGAACGGCCTGGGCAACCTGCGCACCGACGGGTACGACCCAAACATGATCGCGCCCGTCGACGCCGACACCCAGATCCCGCCGCCGAGCACCAAACCCGAGGACGTGAACCGCTGGTGGACATCGCTGACCCCGCAGCAGCGGCAGCGATTCCTCGCCGAGCACCCCGACCAGATCGGCAACCTCAACGGCGTCCCCATCCTGGCGCGCAATCAGGCCAACCTCACGGTGATGAACCAGGACCTCGACCGGGTGCGCGGTGTCGCCGGCCGCAACGGCGTCTCGGTGGACGACGTGCTGCGCGACCCCGCGAAATACGGTCTGTCGCCCACGGACATCACCCGCTACCAGAACGCCAACGAGACCAAGCTCGGCCTCGATCACGACGCGGGGGACCCGCTTCGTCCGAAGCCGGTCTACCTATTCGCGTACGACCCAATGGCATTCGGCGGCAAGGGCAGGGCGGCGATCGCCATCGGCAACCCGGACACCGCGAAGAACACCGCGGTGATCGTGCCCGGCACCAGCAGCAGCGTCAAGGGCGGCTGGCTGCACGACGGCCACAACGACGCGATCAACCTGTTCGAGCAGGCAAACGCCGCCGACCCGAACAACCCGACGGCGGTGATCGCGTGGATGGGCTATGACGCCCCGAACGGGTTCGACGACGTGCAGCGCATCTCCACGCCGGAACTGGCCCGCACCGGCAGCGCGGCCCTGGCGCAGGACGTCAACGGCCTGTGGGCGACACACCTGGGTGCGGGCCAGCATGTCACGGTGCTGGGCCACTCCTACGGTTCGACCACCGTCGCCGACGCGTTTGCGTTGCACGGCATGCACGCCAATGACGCTGTGCTGCTGGGCTGTCCGGGCACCGACGCGGCGCAGTCCGCGGCGCAGTTTCACCTCGACGGTGGCCATGTTTTCGTCGGGAACGCGTCCACCGACCCCGTCGGCATGCTCGGTTCCCTGGACGGCACGAGCAAGAGCGTCTTCGGGCAGAACTTCTTTGGAACCAATCCCGGCCTGGGCACGGACCCCGCCGTCGACGGGTTCGGCTCGGTGCGCTTCCGCGCCGAGGTCCCCGGCTCGAACGGCATCAACCCGCACGACCACTCGTACTACTACCACCGCGGCAGCGAAGCGCTGTACGGCATGGCCGACATCGTCTCCGGCCACGGCGACCAGCTCCAAGCCGACGGCATGACGGCCGACCACCGTTACTCGGTAGGGGGCATAAAAGTCGGAATCCCCGGCCTGCCCCCGGTCACCATCGGCCCGCACACACCGGCCGTCATTGACCCGGAGTGGGAGCGGTCGCCAGGATCTGTTACGGACAACCATGTTTTCGATGCCCAACACCACCATTAAGGAACGACGAATGTCGTTGCGCCAAGCACTGATTGCTTCGGTGTTGGTCGTCGCCGTGTGGTTAGGAGGATGCGCGACGGTGCAACACAAACCACAAGCGGGCGGATCTGGTAACCCGTATGAGGATACGGCCCACCCCATGAGTGACGAGCAGACCAAGGCTCAGGTGATCGAGCCGGCGCGACAGATCGTCGCCGCCGCCAAGCTGGACGGGGTCAGCGGGGCGTTCTCTTACGCTTCCTGCAACGACCAGGGAGACCCGCCGTTTCAGGGCACCGTCACGCTCAGCTTCCTGATCCACGGCGACCCCGACGCCTATTTTCAGCAAGTCCGGACGGCGATGACCTCGAACGGCTGGAGCGACGGGCCGCCGGCCGGCCAGCACCTGCACGGCGCCGCGCTCAATAAGGACGGCGTGGTCGCGACTATCAGTTACCAGCCGTCCGACCACGCTTACGGGCAGATCATCCTCGACGGCCAATGCCGAAACATCGGCAACCACAAGGGCGAAGGCCAGTGGACCAACATCAACGATCAGTTGAGTGGGCGGTAAGGCTTAGGTTGGCTGAGGTGTCGCCTAGCTCGGGCATGGCGGGTGATAAACAGGCGCGCGGCAGTACTGGCTCTCGAAGTCATTACTGCTTTCGCCGTTCGATATGTGCCTTGGCCGGCCTGCCGTCGGGGTACATCAGATATCTCTTTGTGCCAGTTGTGCCCGGCTCCCAAAATGCCATTTAGCCGCTGAATTAGGCTGGCTCCCAGCGCCAGCCGTTGTTATTCGTGCACACTATGTTCCTGCCGTCGCCGGCTATCCCAGATGCTCCGTGGTCGCTTTTGCGACAGAACTCCCCGGGCTCGTAGCAGTTGCCACTGTTGGTTTGTGGATAGCAGCCTGACGGACTGAGCGGAATCAGTCGGCCTGCATGGGCGATGCCACTGCCGAGCCCAAGCGCGACGGCGGTCGCGGCTACGGCGAAAGCTACACGGAACAACATGTCCTCCCAGACTTCCTAGCGGAGTTGTGATGTTGACGTGGCCCGCAACGCCGATGGGAGCTTATGCGACGGCTGCGTTAGTTAAGGCGGGTTTGTAGAAACTCTTAGCGACTTCAGTGGTCGACCCGCGAGCGTGGGCGCTGCGCCGGTGGTGCCACATATCTATGCGGCTTGGAAGGCGCCGCGGGAGACACTTTTGCATGCTTATTGCATGCCACTGATGAGTAGTTCTAGATACCGTACCTGAGCTGCAAAAACTCTGGTGCGCGATACTGGGATTGAACCAGTGACCTCTTCCGTGTCAGGGAAGCGCTCTCCCGCTGAGCTAATCGCGCCGGGAACACAAGCTGGAGGTGGAGACGGGAATCGAACCCGTGTGCACGGCTTTGCAGGCCGTTGCCTCACCACTCGGCCACTCCACCGCTGGGATTGATGCCACTTGCACCTTCGAGCGGATGACGGGATTCGAACCCGCGACCCTCACCTTGGCAAGGTGATGCGCTACCAACTGCGCTACATCCGCGCGCCTCGGACGAGATCGTCGCCCGGTGCGAAGCACGACGATAGTCCACGTGAGCGGGCACATACAAATTTCTCCGTACGAGCCGCGTCCAGGCTAACGCAGCGTCCTGACGGCGCATACGGGCCGGTATTGTCGAGGCGAGGCTCGTGCTAATCTTCGACGTCGTTCGCCTCTCGGCGCCGGTCCCGTGGCTCAGTGGGAGAGCGTCCGCTTCACACGCGGAAGGTCGCTGGTTCGATCCCAGCCGGGACCACCACTTCGTGGCAGCCAAGCCGCCCCGAACGCCCGAAACTTCCGGCATCGCCCCAGGTCAATCCGCGCTATGGTGACACGACCGGGGGGCCCTCTCTACTCGCGAGGACAGGTCGATGGCCGACGTGGACGCAGCGGCGATCCAGCAGGATCTGATCGCCGGCATTGGCACGGAACTCGACTTCGACGACGTCACCGAGATCGGCCGCGGCGGATTCGGGGTCGTCTACCGTTGCGCTCAGCCTGAGCTCGACCGCCTGGTGGCGGTCAAGGTGCTCACCAACGACCTCGACCCCGAGAATCTCGACCGCTTCCTGCGCGAGCAGCGCGCGATGGGCCGGCTCTCCGGGCACCCGCACATCGTCACCGTGCTGCAGGCCGGCACCACCCGCAGCGGCCGGCCGTTCATCGTGATGCCGTACCACGACCGGGGCTCGCTGTGGGGCCTGGTCAGCGGCCGGGGCCCCCTGCCGTGGCCCGAAGTGCTCAGCATCGGCGTCAAGCTCGCCGGCGCGCTGGAAGCCGCGCACCGTTCCGGCATCCTGCACCGCGACGTGAAACCGGGCAACGTCCTGCTGACCGACTACGGTGAGCCGCAGCTGACCGACTTCGGCCTGGCGCGCATCGCCGGCGGGTTCGAGACCCGCGCCGGGGTCGTCATGGGCTCACCGGCGTTCATCGCCCCGGAACTCCTCGAAGGCGCCACGCCGACAACCGGTTCCGACGTCTACTCGCTGGCCGCGACGCTGTTCTGCGCGCTGACCGGACACCCGCCGATGGGCCGGTCGGTCCACGAAATGCTGACCGAGCGGGGCGTGCCCGACGACGTCATCGCCGTGATCGAAACCGGCATGACCCGCGATCCCACCCGCCGGCCGGTCTTTGCGCTCGACTACGGGGAGCAGCTGCGCGAGGCGCAACGCCGGCGCCGGACCTCCGTCGACAGCATGGTCGTGCCGGTCGACGCCGCGGGATCGACGGTCCCGGCGGCCGCGTATCGCGCTCCGGAAACCACGCCGCCCGCGCCGGCGACCAAATTCCGTCCCCCCGCGTCCACTCGGGCGCTCGTCGCGCGCGACCGGTTGATGGCGCTGCTGCGCGCGGCCGGGCGCCGGCGGCTGATCCTCCTGCACGCGCCGTCGGGATACGGCAAGACCACCCTGGTGGCCCAGTGGCGCGCCGAACTGACCGCCGCCGGCGTGACGGTGGCCTGGCTGACGGTCGACGACGACGACAACAACGTGGTGTGGTTCCTCGCCCACCTGCTCGCCGCGATCCGGCGGGTGCGCCCCGCCCTCGCCGAACCGCTGGAGCAGATGCTCGAACAGCGCGGCGACGAGGCCACCCGCTACGTGCTGACCTCACTGATCGACGCGATCGACGACCTCGGCGAACCCATCACCCTGGTGGTCGACGACTGGCAGCGGGTGTCGGACCCGCAAGCGATTGACGCCCTGCGCTTCCTGATCGAGAACGCGGGCGATCACCTGCAGGTCGTGGTGACCAGCTGGTCACGCCCCGCCGTGACGTTGAGCAAGCTGCGGGTCCGCGACGAGCTGGTCGAAATCGATTGCGAGAAGCTGCGTTTCGATGCCGACGAGGCGCGGTCCCTGCTCAACGACGTCGCCGGGCTGCAGCTGCCCGGCGAGGACGTGGAGGCGCTGACCGCGTCGACGGACGGCTGGGTCGCCGCCCTGCAACTGGCGACGCTGTCCCTGCGCGGCGGCGGCGACGCGGGCGACCTGGTGAGCCGCATGTCCGGCGACGACGAGGCTGTCGAGGAGTTCCTCGCCGAGAACGTCCTGGACACCCTGGAGCCCGAGCTCGTCGAGTTCATGATGGCGACCTCGATCACCGAACGGATCTGCGGGGAGCTGGCGTCGGTGCTGGCCGAAGTCGGTGGGGGCCACGCCATTCTCGAGGACATCGAGCGGCGCGGCCTGTTCCTGCGGCGCATCGACCATGCGCCGCAATGGTTTCGCTACCACCAGATGTTCGCCGGGTTCCTGCGACGCCGCCTCGAGCGCGAGGAACCCGGAAGCCTGGCCGAGCTGCACCACACGGCCTCGGAGTGGTTCGCCGAGCACGACCTCATCAACGAGGCCGTCGACCACGCGCTGGCCGCGGGGGAGGCCGCGCACGCGGTCGACCTGGTCGAGCGCCTGGAGACCAGGGCGCTGATCAACCAGTCGCGCATGACGACGTTTCTGGGCCTGGTCGAGAAGCTGCCGCCCAGCCTCGTGACATCCCGGCCGCTGCTGCAGCTCGCATCGGCGTGGGCCAACATCCTGCTGCACCGTAGCGAGGCCACCGAGGCCGCGCTGCGGCGCTTCGCCGCCGCGCTGGCCAAGGCCGACCTGCCCGAGGAGAGGCGCGCCGACCTGGCGCTGGAAGCCAGCGTGGTGGGGGCGGTGGCCGAGATCTACGCCGACCGGACCGAGGGGCTCGAGGAGCGGCTGGCCGACGTCGTGTCCAGCGCGGACCAGCTGCGTCCCGTGCTGCCGCAGGCCGCCGCCACCGCCCTGGCGTTCGCGGCGATCTACCGCTTCGATCTGCCCGCCGCGCAACGACTCCTGGAGTGGGCGGAGCCCTTCAACGAACAGGTCGGCGCGGTGGGCGCCGTGTACGCGTGCTGCTGGGCCGGTATCGTCGCCCGCCAGCAGCTCGACATCGGCCTGGCGTTGCGCAAGTTCCGCGAGGGGTTCGAGATCGGCTCGGCGGTGGGCCCGCACTCCTACGCGGCGCGCATCGCCGGCGCGGCCATCGGCGAAATGCTCTACGAGACGGGCGAATTGGACGAGGCCGCCGAGCTGCTGGAGGAAAGCTACCACCTGGGTCCGGAAGGCGGCGGGGTCGACTATCTGGCGGCCCGCTACGTCGTCGGCGCCAAAGTCAAAGCCGCACAGGGTGATCGCGAGGAGGCGGTCGGCCGCCTCGACGCCGGGATGGCGGTGGCCGAGAAGCTGCGGCTGCCGCGCCTGGCGGCCGCGATCAACCACGAGCGGGTCCGGCTGGAGTTCAAACTCGATCCCGCGGAGGCCGACCGGCTGCGGGCGACGGGTGAGGTGCCCCGCGACGGCGACGGGATCGCCACCGTCACCGCCGAGCTCGACGCGGCCTCCGGCATCCGGCTGCTCGCCCGAAGCCGCGCCCGCGACGACCGCGACCGGGCCTGCCGCAACGCCGCCGCGCTGCTGGCCGGCATCGATCCGGCCGCCCGGCCGCTGGCGAACCTGCAGGCCCGCCTGCTGCTGGTCGAAACCCTCACGGCCGTCGGGCGCGCCGACGACGCGCGCGAGGACCTGACGCTGGTGCGCGACCTGTGCGCCCGACACGGATTGCCGCGGCTGCTCATCGACGCCGGCCTCGGTTAACGACGACACGAAAGGACGGTGGCCGTGGTAGGCAACCAAGAAGGCATCGGTATCCTGAAACTCGAATGCCCGCAAGGACATCCCGTCGGCAGGCTGCTCAAGGACACCCCGCACCAGGCGGTCGCCTTCGACCCCGGCGCCCAGGTGGGACCCCGCCGGTTCTGGCCCGACGAAGACGACCAACCCAGGTTCACCGTCAACTGCCGGTTCTGCGACAAGCCGGTGGCCGAGGCCACGACCGCGCTGCGGGACAAGCTCGCAACCCTGCTCGACGACGCATCGGCGGGCAGCGCGACGGCCACGCTGGCGTACGTGTAGATCGGCGCGGCTACTGTAAGAGCGACAGTAGCGACCGACGTGAGAGGAATCCCGTGGCCGAGACCCCGCACGACAGCCCCCGCCCGCCCGAGGGGGATTGGCTGGGCACGCCCTACCTGACCTTCGAGCGTCAGGGGTCGATCGCGGTGTGCACCATCGACCGTCCGGAGGCGCGCAACGCCCTGACCCCCGCGATGTACTTCGGAATCCGTTACGCCGTGGGACGTCTCAACGAGGACCCCGAGCTGGCCGGGCTGTTGATCACCGGGACGGGCGACGTGTTCGCGCCGGGCGGCGACATGGGCGGCGGGGGAGCGACCGACAACTGGATCACCTTCGGCGGCGCGCTGGGCATGGATGTCACGCCCTTCGACACGGTGCGCACCTCGGCCAAACCCATCGTCTCCGCGGTCAACGGCCTGTGCCAGGGCGGCGGGTTCCAGATCGCGCTGTGCAGCGACCTGTCGGTGGTCAGCGAGCGCGCCACCTTCCGCGTGCCCGAGCTGTTCCGCGGCTACGCCGACACCTACTACAGCCAGATGCTGGCCCGGGTCATCGGGCCGGTGCGCACCCGCGACCTGATGTTCACCGGGCGGGTGCTCACCGCCGCCGAAGCCCTGGACTGGGGCCTGGTCACCCGGGTGGTGCCGCACGAGGCCCTGCTCGACACCGCGAAAGAGCTTCTCGCACAGTGCTGTCGCACCGCCCCGCGCGCCCGCGGCGTGATCAAGTCCAGCATCGACAGCTACCTGGGTCTCTACGACCGCATCGGCATGGTCAGCAGCCTCAGCGACGCCGAGGCGCGCGAGGGCTTCCGCGCGTTCAAGGAGCGCCGCTCGCCCGACTGGGTGCACCCCGACCTGCGGGCCGAGGGGCGGCTATAGGTCGATCCACTCCCCGTGGGCGGCGACCCGCAACCGGTCGCCGATCCCGGCCTGATCGAACGCCGCCGCGAATTCGTCGACGCCCTCGCTGAAGTGGGCCCAGCCGTCGACATGGGCGGGTATGACGACGCGGGCGCCCAGGACCTCGGCGGCGGCGGCCGCGCGCGCCGAGGTCAGCGTCAGCGGTCGTCCGCGCTCCTTGGTCGGCACGCTGGCCGCGCCCGCGAACAGCACCGCGACGTCGACGACGCCGACGCGCTCGGACACTTCCTTGACCGCCGCGATCGAGGCGTTGTCGCCGCTGAGGTACACGGTGGGCAGGCCGGGCCCGGACAGCACGAAGCCGGCCACCTCGCAGTTGACATGGCCGCTCTCGTCGCGCTGCCCGTCCGCCGGGCCGTGCACCGCCGGAACCGCTTGCACCACAAGCGATTCGGATAGCTTGTAGGTCTGCCAGGGCGCGACGCCCACCGCGGGCGGTCCCAGCCGGGCGGCGCCGCCCGGGTGGGTGAGCACCAGCGGCGCGGCCAGGGCCATCGCGCGACCCTCGTCGTCGAGGTTGTCGGGGTGCTGGTCGTGGCTGATCAACACCGCGTCCACGGCTCCGAGCGCTTCGGCGCGCACCGCCGGGCCGGTGAGCTTGGTCAGGTACGCGTGCACACCGGGCGGGTCGAACGTCGGGTCCATCACGATCCGCTGACCCGCGATGTCGACCACCGTGGTGGGGCCGCCCAGCACACTGATCGCGCGGTCGCGCCGCCGCGCGTCGACCACCGCGCTCATATGCCCCGGGCCCGGTCGCGCCAATACGGTGCGCGCAGTTCGGCTTTCAAGATTTTTCCGCTCGCGTTGCGGGGCAGCGTTTCCAGGAAGTCGACGGTTCGCGGGCACTTGTAGCCGGCCAGGTGCCGGCGGCAGAACGCGATGACGTCGTCCGCGTCGACCTCACCGTCGGGCACCACGATCGCCTTGACCGATTCGCCCCAGAAGTCGTCGGGCACACCGATCACCGCCGCGTCGGCGATGCCGGGATGCTCGATGAGCACGCTTTCCACCTCGGGCCCGTACACGTTCTCCCCGCCGGTGATGATCATGTCCTTGAGGCGGTCCTCGATGTAGACGTAGCCGTCGGCGTCCAGCCGGCCGACGTCACCGGTGCGCACCCAGTCGTCGTCGGTGATGGTCTCGGCGGTCGCCTCCGGCCGGTTGAGGTAGCCGCTCATGTTCTGGTTGCTGCGCACCCAGATCTCGCCGGGCTCCCCGGCCGGCACCTCGGCACCCGTCTCGGGATCGACCACGCGAATCTCGGTGCCCAGCACCGCCTTTCCGGCCGCCAGCTGCAGGTGCGGGCGGGCGGAATCGCGG
>NZ_LATC01000059.1:0-32039 GCF_001414075.1 Mycobacterium sp. UM_11
ATGTGTATAAGAGACAGCTCCTCGTCGGTTCCCTGCCGCCGGGGCGGGGGATTGCGGTCGACCCGCCAACGGCCGATGGTCACGCCGATGATCCCGGGCAGGAACACGCACAGCGCGGTGAACGCGGCGAACGTGGTCACCTCGTTGATCAGCCCACCGGTGTAGAGCCCGTTGTACACCAGCGCGATGAGCCAGCAGACGGCGCCGGACAGGACGCCCGCCACCAGCCCGGCCAGCAACCAGGTCATCGCCAGGTCCCCGCGGCGGTCGGGGTCCGGGTTGGCGATCGCGTCGGCCCGGCCGTCGAACACCCCCCACACGGCCACGGCGATGACGAACAACAGCAGCAGCACCACGCTGAAAAGTCCTGCCTGCGTCTGCCACGCGTTGATGAGCGCCCCCTGCAACAAACGGACGACGATCATCACGGCGGCGTAGACCAATCCGCGCACCATCCAGCTCCTCATGGGCAATCAGCGTAGCGAGTACCGTCAAGGGTCGTGACACATTCTCAGCGTCGGGACAACCTGAAAGCGCAAATCAGTGCCAGCGGACTGGACGCGATGCTGGTCAGCGACCTGAACAACGTGCGCTACCTCTGCGGTTTCACCGGCTCGAACGGCGCGTTGCTGGTGTTCGCCGACGATCGCGGCCCCGTGCTGGCCACCGACGGCCGGTACCGCACCCAGGCGGCGGAACAGGCGCCCGGCCTCGAGATCGCCATCGAACGCGCCCTCGGGCGCCATCTGGTCGGCCGGGCCGCCGAGGCGGGCGTGGGCAGGCTGGGCTTCGAAAGCAACGTGGTCACCGTCGACGCCTTCGACGTCCTGACCGGCGAACTGGGCGAGCGCAAGGCCGCCACCGAGCTGGTGCGGGCCGCCGGAACCGTCGAGGCGCTGCGTGAGGTCAAGGACGACGGCGAGGTGGCGCTGCTGCGGCTGGCCTGCGAGGCCGCCGACGCCGCGCTCGCCGACCTGGTGGAGCGTGGGGGGCTGCGGCCCGGGCGAACCGAACGCGAGGTGAGCCGGGAGCTGGAGGCGCTGATGCTCGACCACGGCGCCGACGCGATCTCGTTCGAGACCATCGTGGCCGCCGGGCCCAATTCGGCGATCCCGCACCACCGGCCCACCGACGCGGCGCTGGCCACCGGCGATTTCGTCAAGATCGACTTCGGCGCGCTGGTGGCCGGCTACCACTCCGACATGACCCGCACCTTCGTGCTCGGCAAGGCCGCCGACTGGCAGCTGGAGATCTACCAGCTGGTCGCCGACGCGCAGCGGGCCGGCCGTGAGGCGCTGACCCCGGGTGCGAGCCTGCGCGACGTCGACGGCGCGGCGCGGCAGTTGATCGTCGATGCGGGCTACGGCGAGCAGTTCGGCCACGGCCTGGGGCACGGCGTGGGGTTGCAGATCCACGAGGCGCCGGGAATCGGCGCCACCTCCACCGGCACCTTGCTGGCGGGTTCGGTGGTGACCGTCGAACCCGGCGTCTACCTGCCGGGCCGCGGCGGCGTCCGCATCGAGGACACCCTGGTCGTGCCCGACGAGAAGCGCGGACGGACACCCGAACTGCTGACCAGGTTCCCCAAGGAGCTGGCGGTTCTGAGCTAGGCCGCGCCGATCGGCGGCGCGCCGCCGAGGGTACAGTCGGGTGCGTGAATGGGGTGGAACCAATCGAACGCGGCCTGGCGCGCCTGCGGGATTTTCGGTGGGAACTGCACGCCCAGCCCCTGCGGGAGCTGCGGCTGGAGCTTCAGATCGTCTACTTCGCGGTCCCGGTGCCGTTCTCCGGCGGGGCCAAGCTGAACGTCCCCTTCCTGACGATGATCAACCGGCTGCCCCCGGCCGGCGAGGCCGCCGACGGCCGCCCGGAACAGGGCACGGACCGGCCGGCGTCCCGCCGGTCCTAGGTCCCCCGACGCGCTGGGCCGGGTCGCGCCGCGCTCTAGACTGACGGACAAATTGCGGGCGGTCGGCGAACGACCGTCCATTCCTCTAGGAGATACACCGAACCGTGGCAAGCACCGCCGATTTCAAGAACGGACTGGTGTTGGTGATCGACGGCCAGCTCTGGCAGATCGTCGAGTTCCAGCACGTCAAACCCGGCAAGGGCCCGGCCTTCGTGCGCACCAAGCTGAAGAACGTGCTCTCCGGCAAGGTCGTCGACAAGACGTACAACGCCGGCGTGAAGGTGGAGACGGCCACCGTCGACCGGCGCGACACCACCTACCTCTACCGCGACGGGTCGGACTTCGTGTTCATGGACAGCCAGGACTACGAGCAGCACCCGCTGCCCGAGTCGCTGGTCGGCGACGCCGCCCGCTTCCTGCTCGAGGGCCTGCCGGTGCAGGTGGCGTTCCACAACGGGGCACCCCTGTACATCGAACTGCCGGTGTCGGTCGAGATGGAGGTCACCCACACCGAGCCGGGTCTGCAGGGCGACCGGTCCAGCGCCGGCACCAAGCCCGCCACCGTGGAAACCGGGGCCGAGATCCAGGTGCCGCTGTTCATCAACACCGGCGACAAGCTGAAGGTGGACACGCGCGACGGCAGCTACTTGGGGCGCGTCAACGCGTGAGCAGGCCCGTCAGGGGGCGCCATCAGGCCCGCAAGCGTGCCGTTGACCTGTTGTTCGAGGCCGAGGCCCGCGGGTTGAGCCCGGCCGAGGTCGTCGACGGGCGCGCAACGCTGGCCGCGGCCAACCCGGATGTGGCGCCGCTGCAGCCGTACACGGTCGCGGCGGCGCGGGGGGTCGGCGAGCACGCCGCCCACATCGACGAACTGATCAGCTCGCACCTGCAGGGCTGGACGCTGGACCGGCTGCCCGCCGTCGACCGCGCCATCCTGCGCGTCGCGGTGTGGGAGCTGCTCTACGCCGACGACGTCCCCGAGCCGGTCGCCGTGGACGAGGCCGTCCAGCTGGCCAAGGAGCTGTCCACCGACGACTCACCGGCCTTCGTCAACGGCGTCTTGGGCCAGGTCATGCTGGTGACGCCGCAGATCCGGGCGGCCGCCGCGGCGGTCCGCGTCCGCGCCGCCGCCCCGCCGGAGAACGAGGAACACCAGGCGTGACCCGGCTGGAGCTGCGCGCCGTCGTCGCGGGGTTGCTGGCCGCGACGGTGGTGTTGGGTGCCGTCGTGTGCGCCGCATTCGGGTGGGCGATCGTCGCGTCGGCACTGTCGATTTACGCGCTGGCCGTGGGCGCCTGGCTGTACCACTGCGTCGAACGGCTGATCGTGGCCCGCCGCATCAGCACGGTCCGCACCGCCGCCAAGCCGCTGCAGCCGCTGCTGCCGGTGATGGCCGCGCTGATGGGCCTGACGCAATCCGTGGTGCGGTCGCTGTCCGACGTGACCGAGCTGCCGGCCCGCCGCTGGGAGCTTCCGGTGCTGCGCTGGGTGGAAACCACGCGCGGCAACCGGCGCGTCGTGGACGCCGACGAGGATGACGACGAGTTGAACAGCTGAGGGGACCTCACGCGAAACGATGACGCGTGCGGTGCGGCGGGGTGAGAATACAAGTCGCCCAGAAGAACAGGTGAGATATGACTCGATACACCACCCAGCCGCGACGCCTCCGGGTCTCCGCGCTGGCGGCGGTGGCCAACCCGTCCTACGCCCGCGTCGACACCTGGAACCTGCTCGACGACGCGTGCCGTCACCTCGCCGAGGTCGACCTGGCCGGGCTCGACAAGACGCACGACGTGGCCCGGGTCAAGCGGCTGATGGACCGCATCGCGGCCTACGAGCGGTACTGGCTGTATCCCGGCGCGGCGAACCTGGCGAGCTTCCGGGCGCACCTCGAGAGCCTCTCCACGGTGCGGCTCACCGAAGAGGTATCCATGGCGGTGCGGCTGCTGAGCGAATACGGCGACCGCGCAGGGCTTTTCGACACCTCGGCACCGCTGGGCGACCAGGAGCTGGTGGCCCAGGCCAAACAGCAGCAGTTCTACACCGTGTTGCTCGCCGACGACGCGCCTGCGACGGCGCCCGACTGCCTGGCCGAGTGCCTGCGGGCCCTGCGTAACGCGTCCGACGACGTGCAGTTCGAAATCCTGGTGGTGCCCAGCGTCGAAGACGCCATCACCGCGGTCGCGCTGAACGGCGAGATCCAGGCCGCGATCATCCGCGACGACCTGCCGCTGCGGTCCCGCGACCGGCTGCCGCTGATGAACACGTTGCTCGGGCCCAACGAGGCCGCGGAGGGCGGCGCCATTCCCGACCACGCCAACGACTGGGTGGAGTGCGGCGAGTGGATCCGCGAGCTGCGGCCCCACATCGACCTGTACCTGCTCACCGACGAGTCGATCGCGGCGGGCGACGACACCGAGCCCGACGTCTACGACCGGACGTTCTACCGGCTCAACGACGTCACCGACTTGCACAGCACGGTGCTTGCCGGACTGCGGAACCGTTACGCCACACCGTTTTTCGATGCGCTGCGCGCGTACGCGGCGGCGCCGGTGGGCCAGTTCCACGCGCTGCCCGTCGCGCGTGGTGCCAGCATCTTCAACTCGAAGTCGTTGCAGGACATGGGCGAGTTCTACGGCCGCAACATCTTCATGGCCGAGACCTCGACCACCTCCGGCGGCCTGGACTCGTTGCTCGACCCGCACGGCAACATCAAGAAGGCGATGGACAAGGCCGCGCACACGTGGAATTCCGACCACACGTATTTCGTCACCAACGGCACCTCGACCGCCAACAAGATCGTCGTCCAGTCCCTGACCAGGCCGGGCGACATCGTGCTGATCGACCGCAACTGCCACAAGTCGCACCACTACGGGCTGGTGCTGGCAGGCGCCTACCCGCTGTACCTCGACGCGTATCCGTTGCCGCAGTTCGCCATCTACGGGGCGGTGTCGTTGCGAACGATCAAGCAGACGCTGCTGGATCTCGAGGCCGCCGGTCAGTTGTCCCGGGTGCGGATGCTGCTGCTGACCAACTGCACCTTCGACGGCGTGGTCTACAACCCGTTGCAGGTCATGAAGGAGGTGCTGGCGATCAAGCCGGACATCGTCTTCTTGTGGGACGAGGCCTGGTACGCGTTCGCCACGGCCGTGCCGTGGGCCCGGCAGCGGACCGCGATGGTGGCGGCCGAGCGCCTCGAGCAGATGCTGGCGTCGCCGGAATACGCTGCGGAGCATCGGGTTTGGGCGGCGGAGATGGAAGGCGTCGACCGGTCGGAGTGGGTGGAACGCCCGCTGTTGCCCGACCCCGCCAAGGCGCGGGTCCGCGTTTACGCGACGCACTCGACGCACAAGTCGCTGTCGGCGCTTCGGCAGGCGTCGATGATCCACATCCGCGACCAGGATTTCAACGCGCTGACGCGCGACGCGTTCGGTGAGGCGTTTTTGACCCACACCTCGACCTCGCCCAACCAGCAGCTGCTGGCCTCGCTGGACCTGGCGCGCCGTCAGGTCGACATCGAGGGCTTCCAGCTGGTCCGGCAGACCTACGACATGGCGCTGGTATTCCGGCACCGGGTGCGCCGAGACCGGTTGATCAGCAAGTGGTTTCGTATCCTCGACGAGTCCGACCTGGTGCCCGAGGAGTTCCGGGCGTCGTCGGTGAGTTCGTACCGGGAGGTTCGGCAGGGTGCGCTGGCCGAGTGGAACGAGGCGTGGCGGTCGGATCAGTTCGTGCTGGACGCGACCCGGGTGACCCTGTTCGTCGGCAAGACCGGGATGAACGGCTACGACTTCCGCGAGAAGATCCTGATGGAGCGATTCGGCATCCAGATCAACAAGACGTCGATCAACAGCGTGCTGTTGATCTTCACCATCGGGGTCACGTGGTCGAGCGTGCACTATCTGCTCGACGTGTTACGCAGGGTGGCAATCGATTTCGATCGCGTCGAGAAGGCGGCCAGCGTCGCCGACCGGGCGCTGCAGGAGCGGCACGTCGAGGAGATCACCCAGGACCTGCCGCACCTGCCCGACTTCAGCGAGTTCGACATGGCCTTCCGGCCCGTCGACGCGTGCATGTTCGGCGACATGCGGTCGGCCTTCTACGCCGGATACGAGGAGTCCGACCGCGAGCACGTCCTGATCGGCATGGCGGGGCGACGGCTGGCGGAGGGTAAGACGCTGGTGTCCACCACGTTCGTGGTGCCCTACCCGCCGGGGTTCCCGGTGCTGGTTCCCGGGCAGGTGGTCTCCAAGGAGATCATCTACTTCCTGGCCCAGCTCGACGTCAAAGAGATCCACGGTTACAACCCCGACCTCGGGTTGTCGGTGTTCACCGAGGCCGCGCTGGCGCGGATGGAGGCCCAGCGCAACGCGGCGTTGGCCGCGGTGGGTTCGGCGTTTCATTCCTTCGAGCTGCCCTCGGACGCCTCCGGGCTGAACGGGGCGCTCAACGGCGACGGCGCCGCGCAGGTCGTCAGCGAGGACGCCTGAGTTAGCCGGCCTGCCGGCCCGGATCCGACGTGGGCTGCGCCGGCCAGCCGAGCTCCCCTCGCAGGAGCCCGCGCGCGATCGCGTCGTGCCGGGCCGGGCTGCCGGCCGGAGCGCTCGTGGGGCAGGTGCAATTGAGGGTGTTGAACGGGCTGGGATCGGCGTTGGCCGGCGCGGCCGCCAGTAGGGCGGAACCGAGGACCGTGGCGGCGAAAATCAGCAGTGGGGTGAGCGCGCCGTTCTGACGACGCGCGGGGCGTTCGGTATCAGACATGACAACTTCAGCGTAGGGCGGGTCGCTGGGAACCGGCTGAGAGCGGGGCCTTCTCGTCAGGCTTCTTCCGGGGCGGCACCGGGATGACGTCCGGGCCGTGGACGCGAGCGGGCGGCTCAGGGGCAGACCGCCCGCGCCCCAGCGCCGCGACGTCATGCGTGGCGGCCTCTGCTGCGAGCGACTCCATCGCTGCGCCGCGCTGCCCTGCGCGTCGTCTGATGGACCGCATCGTCTGCGTCCATCGCTTCCGGTCGGGCGGGCTCGGGAGTGATATCGACGACGCGCCCGTCGGATTGGTGAAGGCTGCTGATAAGCAGGGCGTAACAGTTGGCGGCGTCATCCCGATGCCACGCGTAGAGATAGTTGCCGGAGACGCGCCGGTCAACGTGCGCAGGTGCGACGTAGAGCGAGGTGTTCTCCATCCAGCCCATATGGGAATCCTCGATGGCAATTGGCATTTCGCCCGGAAGATGGGCGAGCGCCCGGCGCAATTCTTTGACGTTCATCGGTCGCCAACCTACGAGCGGGTCGCTGAGAGGCCGCTGAGAAGCCCGCCGAGCTGCGGTGTTTCCCGGCCCATCCGCGGACCTGCAGAATCGAATGCGTGCGGGCATCTGCCGTCTTGAACCTGGGTATCTCCGCCCGCTCGGCCGCGGTATCCGCGGTCGTCGTGTTGGTTGCGCTTGCTCTTGCCGGCGCGGGCCTCGAGGCGATTCTGTACCGGTCGTTGTTGGCCGGTGTGGACGACGCCGCCAGCAGCAGGGTTCGCAATATCGCGGAGTCGCTGCAGTCCGAGCCTATCGACGGCCTGGAAAACGACCTTTTCTCGACCGACCAGCGCGTGGTCGCGGTCCAATTGATCGGCCCGGACGGCAAGGTGATACGGCGGTCGGGGTCCGCCCCCGAAAGACCATTGGTCGCCATCACCGAGTTCGGCCCCGACCTGCGTCGCGGGATGCCTGACGACGCGGTCCCAGGGGACGACATGCGTCTAAGCGGTCAACGGGTCGCAACTCGGTACGGCGATTACACGGTCCTGGTCGGCGGCGGCAGCGAAGGGGTCGAGGCGACGGCGCGGACCGTCGCGCTGCTGTTGGGCGGCGGCGCACCGATCATCATCGCGGTGGCGGCAGCCGCGAGCTACTGGCTCGTCCGCCGGTCACTGCAATCCGTGGATGCGATCCGCAGCCGGGTGGCTGAAATCTCCACGTCTGACTTGGCGGAGCGGGTGCCCGTACCGGCCGGCCGTGACGCGATTTCGGCCCTCGCGGTCACAATGAACGAAATGCTGGCCCGCATCGAACAAGGCCACCGCGCGCAACAACGCTTCGTTGCCGATGCCTCCCATGAACTGCGCAGCCCGCTGGCCACCATCATCTCCGGGTTGGAAGTTGCCGAGGTTCATCCCGAGCTGCTGGATGCGGAGTTTGCGATCGACACCCTGCTGCCCGAGGCGCACCGCATGCATGCGCTGATTGAAGATTTGCTTCTTCTGGCGCGCGCCGATGAGCGAAGTCTGACGTTGCGCAAAGAGCAGGTATTCCTTGGCGACCTCGCCGAGGTCGAGGTGGCACGCGTGCGGCGCGACGACTCAGGATGCACCATTGACACCGACATCGCCCCGGCGCATTTGACCGGTGACGCGGCGGCTGTGTCGCGGGTTGTCCGCAACATCTTGGATAACGCTGTCCGCCATGCAAAGTCACGCGTCGGCGTGCATGTCGGGTGCCGGGACGGTACCGCCGTGCTCACCGTAAGTGACGACGGCCCGGGCATACCTGCCGTCGAACGGGTCCGGGTCTTCGAACGCTTCGTGCGTCTGGATTCGGACCGCTCCCGCAGCGGCGGGGGTACCGGCCTCGGGCTGGCGATCGTCGCCGAGGTCGTCGCCGCGCACGGCGGAGCCGTCACGATCGACGACCGCCAGGGCGGCGGGACCACGGTGATCGTGACATTCCCTTCGAATGCGGACCCATAGCGTGGGTAGCTATCTCAGCCGAGGGCGGTGAGCAAAGCGTTCAGAGACTGGGTCTCCGCCGTGGGGTCGGGATGGCGTGCCCGCACCGCCTTCAGGGCGGCGTCGATCTGGCCGTCGATCGCCTTCCAGGCGGTAGGGTCCATCGGCCGCAGGGAGGACTCGTCGTCGTCCCAGCCGCGTTCGAGGTCGGTGATGCGGGCCTTGGCGCCGCTTAGATCGCCGGCCCGCACCCTTTCGAGCGTGGCCTGGACGATGGCTCGGAACTTCGCGGTCTCGGCCGGCGGGAAGTGGGCGGTGAGCTGGCCTGGGGCAACCGCGACGGGTGGTGCCGGCGCGCCGGCCTCCTCCTCGCCCGCCGCGACGGAATGCGGAAGGGCGGCCGAAAAGAAGACAAGTGCGACCGCCGCCGCGGCGACGACGACGTAATAGCCGAGCATGATCCGTTCGCGTGCGGGGTTCGTTGGGGCGACCGACGTGCGGCCCCTGCCGTGCTGTTCCATCACGTCGGAGCGGGTGCCGGTCAGGTAGCCGACCGTGGCCAGGATCGCGATCAGGAAGATCGCGCTGGTTGCGGCGGTCCCGAGTCCGAGGCCATGAGCGGCGCGCGGGGAGGCGAGCCAGTCACCGAGATTCGCGCCGAGCGGCCGGGTCAAGATGTAGGCAAGCCAGAAGGAAAGCACGGCGTTGGCGCCCATCCGCCACCCGATCACGATGGCCGCGATCAGCCCGGCCGGCAGCAGTACCGAGATCCCCGGGCCCCAGCCGGTGAGCTGTAGCGTCCAATCGCCGGCCGCGGTGCCCAGCGCGAAAGTGACGAGCACGGCGAGCCAGTAGAACAGCTCCCTGCGCAGGGTGACGATGCTGTGGATCGACAGGGTGCGCTCCCGCCTGAACCACACACCGAACACGACGGCCAAAGCGACCGCGAACGCGCTCGTGCTCACCGCGAGAGGAATGTGCAGATCATCGGTGAGGATGTCGGTGTAGAGGGTCCCGGTGACGCTGAAGACGACAACGCACAGCCAATACACCAACGGCACATAACGGTTCAGTCGCAATTGCCACGCCATGACCGCGGCAAGCACCACTGTGAAGGTCAGCGCGGTCCTATGCAGGCCCACGCCCATCGTGACGTTGATCCAGTCCGCGAAGCTCTCGCCGACGGTGGTGCAAAGGATTTTGATGATCCAGAACCACACCGTCACCGCGGGCACTTTGCTCAGCGCCAGCCGCGTTTCACGCTGCCCAGATCTGATTGCCTCAGTCACGCCGCAGACCGTACAAGGCTTTCGCTGAGACGGCGCTGAGAAGCCTTGAGGCGGCGCGGTCCGGGCTCAGCCCAATAACCGGTAGCCGACTCCCCGGAGAGTCTCAATGGTGTTGGTACCGAAGGGAACATCGATCTTGCGGCGCACGTATCCCACATAAACCTCGACGACGTTGTCGGGACCCTCGTGGTTCGCGTCCCACACGTTGCGCAAGATCTCTGCCTTCGTCACCACCATGCCCTTGTTGCGCATGAGGAACTCCAGCACCCCGTACTCGCGAGGGGTAAGCGCGATCGGTGTCGAATCGCGCTCGACTGTGTGACGGGCTGGGTCCAATGACAGCGACCCCGCACTCAACACCACCGGTCGCTCGGGCGCGCCACGACGCACCAGGGCGCGTAGGCGGGCGATGAGCACCCGAAACGAAAACGGTTTCGTGAGATAGTCATCCGCCCCCAAATCGAACGCATCGGTCTCGTCGTACTCGCCGTCCTTGGCAGTCAGCATGAGCACCGGCGTCCAGACATTCCGGGCCCGCATTTGACGCAACACCTCATATCCGCTGTGGCCCGGAAGCATGATGTCGAGCACCACGACGTCGAAGCCGCTCGTGGTGGCCTCATGTAGTCCCTCAACGCCGTTGCCGACCGTCACCACGACGAATCCCTCGGCCCGTAGCCCCATCGACAGCGTCGCGGAGAGTCGTGGCTCGTCTTCGACAAGCAGCACTCGCATATCGAATGCTATGAGTGCGGGTTGCCGCTGTCTCCGGCCGGCCGCTTCGCGTCGGTGCCGGGTGATCGGGCTTCTGCCGCTTTCTCGTCAACGTGACCGGGGTGTACTCCGGGGCGTTGCGGCAGGACGATGATCAAGGTCACGATGATGACCGCAATAACCGCCGAGGCCAACGGACGGCTCAACGCCAGTCCGCCGTGCTCGACCGGCTTGTCGAGGAAGTCGCCCAGAGTTGCCCCCAGCGGCCGCGTCAGGATGAATGCGACCCAGAACAGTGCTACCCGCGACACATCGGTCCAGAAGTAGAGGCCTGCGACCACGGCAAGGCCCGCCGCGAATACCAGCGCGCCGCGTTCGTAGCCGAAGTCCCGGGTATCGGCGAGCCAATCGCCGAGCGCGGTGCCCAGCGTCTGCGAGAACGTGATGGTGGCCCAGTAGAACGCCTCGACCTTCGGGGTGGACACGGTGCTCACCGACACCGTTCCCTGCGTCCAGCGCCACAGCCCCAAGGTGGCCAAAAGGAGACACAACAGCAGCAGCGATCCGCCCGTATAGCCGATCCCCAGCGATCGGTCGGCGAAATCGGCCATCGCGGTGCCGAACGTCGTCGAGGCCACGATCGTGGCCCAGTACAGGCTCGCGTGGAAACGCTTGGCGAGGATCTGCGCGACGACCAGCGCTATCAGCGTGACGCCGAAGAGCGCGGTGCCAATCAGATACCCCCAATTCTTGTGCGTATCAGCGTGGAAGACGGTCATCGTAAGGGCGTCGCCACCCGTCTCGCCCAGCGTCGTCGCCAAGACCTTGATCACCCAAAAGCCCAGGGTGACCGCGGGAACTTTCGTCAATGCTTGTTTTGTCGCGTCATTCATCACGTTGTGATCTTCCGGTGTGGTTGTCGTATATGTCTATGGCACCCACGCTGAGAAATCGCTGAGATCGATCGGAATGGCTATGCGTAGCCTATGAGTTTCGGCGTGGCCACCAGCGTGGACGAAACATGACGTGGACCTTTCTCGTGATCCCAAACTATAAGGCGCTCAACATGTTTCGCACAGATTGCGACAGCGATTTCGAGTCTCATCATAATGATCGATTATGAATTACCTTAACGTACAATAAGTTTCGGCGCTGCGACGGCCGGCGTCCGTCGAACGTAATGGCAACATTGCTAGATGGGTGCGCGCTGGTCAATCATGGCCGTCTCGCTGGGTGTGACGGCGTCGTCGTTCCTCTTCATCAATGGCGTTGCGTTCCTGATCCCTTCGCTGCAGGCGCGCAGCGGCATCACGTTGATCGAAGCCGGCCTGCTGGCATCGATGCCGAGCTGGGGCATGGTCGTAACGCTCGTGCTTTGGGGCTGGGTGTTGGACCGCGTCGGTGAGCGGGTGGTGCTGACCGCCGGTTCGGCCCTCACGGCGGCGGCGGCCTATGCCGCGGCGTCCGCCCAGTCGATAACGGAAATCGGCGTCTTTCTCTTTCTCGGCGGAATGGCGGCGGCCAGCTGCAACACCGCCGGCGGGCGGCTGGTGTCCGCATGGTTCCCGTCGCATCAGCGGGGCCTGGCGATGGGCATCCGCCAGACCGCACAACCGTTGGGCATCGCCCTTGGCGCGCTGGTGATTCCGGAGCTGGCCGAGCGCGGCCCCCGTCGCGGGCTGATGTTCCTGGCGCTCATGTGCACCGTGGCCGCGGTGGCCAGCGTGCTGGGGATCGCCGATCCGCCGCGCAAACCGCGCGGGCTGGCCACCGGCGCGGAACTGGCCAGCCCCTATCGCGGATCGTCGGTGCTGTGGCGGATCCACGCGGTGAGCGCCCTGCTGATGGTGCCGCAGTCGCTGACCGTGACGTTCATGCTCGTCTGGCTGATGAATCGCCATGGCTGGTCGGTCGCGGCCGCCGGTGGGCTCGTCACCCTGTGCCAACTGCTGGGCGCGGCGGGGCGGATCGCGGTCGGGCGCTGGTCGGATCGCGTCGGCTCGCGGATGCGACCGGTCCGCACCATCGCCATCGGCGCCGCGCTGGCCCTGTTCCTGCTTGCCCTCACCGACAACACGGGTTCGGGCTACGACGTGTTGCTCATGGTCGCGATCTCGGTGATCGCGGTGCTCGACAACGGACTGGAGGCCACCGCCAT
The DNA here is from genome assembly GCF_001414075.1 of Mycobacterium sp. UM_11. Classification (NCBI taxonomy): domain Bacteria; kingdom Bacillati; phylum Actinomycetota; class Actinomycetes; order Mycobacteriales; family Mycobacteriaceae; genus Mycobacterium; species Mycobacterium sp. UM_11. The sequence continues at coordinate 12,789 of NZ_LATC01000059.1, forward strand.
CACCGAGTACGCCGGGCCGTTCTGGAGCGGCCGGGCGTTGGGGCTGCAGAACACCACCCAGCGGTTGACGGCCGCCGCCGCGCCCCCGGTCTTCGGTGCACTGATCACGGCCGCCGAATACCCGGCCGCATGGGCGCTTTGCGCGCTGTTCCCGTTGGCGGCCGTGTCGCTGGTGCCGCTTGAGTTCGGGCATCGAATGGGGGCGCCCCATGAGCCCGAGGACCGTTCCGCTCACGGGGATTGGAAAGACGGCGTCGTGTCCGAGGTGGCGCAATAGCGCAGACGGTCGTTGTTTGCGCTGGTCGTCATCGAATACGCCCCGGCGCAATGCGCGCGGCCGGCGCGGCGGTTCGTTCTCGGGCACCCAAAAACCGCCCGTGAGCTGCGTTAGCGTGGCCGCGTGGCGCAACCGATCAGCAGCGGACCACGGGCCGACCGCGCCCGGCGGGTGGCCGACGTGTTGCGCCAGCAGATCCACGCCGACGCCTATCCCGGCGGCCTACCGGCCGAACACGAGTTGGCGGCCGAATTCCTGGTGTCGCGCAACACGATTCGTGAGGCGCTCGCGGTGCTGAAGCACGAGGGCCTGATCGACCGCGGACCCAAGGTTGGCACGCACGTCGCCCAGCGCAAGTACGACCACGGCCTGGACACGCTGCTGGGGTTGAAGGAGACGTTCAAGAACCTCGGCGAGGTGCGCAACGAGGTGCGCGCCGCGATGGCCGTCACCGCGCCGCCGTCGGTGGCCCGCCGGTTGCGGCTGCAAGCCGGCGAGCAGGCGGTGTTCATCGAACGCTTGCGATACCTCGGCGATCTGCCGCTCAGCCTCGACCTGACCTACCTGACCCCGGACATCGGGGCCCGAGTGCTGGACCACCCGCTGGAAACCAACGATCTGTTCGCGCTCATCGAACAGGTCAGCGGTCAGCGGCTGGGGTCGGCGGCGCTGGCCTTAGAGGCCATCCCCGCCGACGCGCATTCGGCGGCCACCCTGCAGGTGCCCGACGGCGCGGCGCTGCTCATGCTGGAGCGGCTCACCAGCCTCGCCGACGGCACGCCGGTCGATTTGGAGTACATCCGCATGCGCGGTGATCGAATCACCATGCGCGGCAGCCTGATAAGGAGCGATACATGACGCTGGTCAACAACACTCGCGCCGACGTGCCGGTGACGATCGACGAGTCGTTGTGTATCGACGGCTGCACCCTGTGCGTGGAGGTCTGTCCGCTCGACGCGCTGGCCATCAACCCCGAAACCGGCAAGGCGTACATGCACGTCGACGAGTGCTGGTACTGCGGCCCGTGCGCGGCCCGCTGTCCGACCGGCGCCGTGACCGTCAACATGCCCTATCTACTCCGCTGAAACCCGAAGCCATCATGGAAAAGCATGCCCTCCGGCTGCTTTCGGTGGCGTTCACCGTCGTCGTGTTCGCCACCGGGTGCTCGCTGGAATCATTCTCGCAATCCTCCGGCGTGGTCAACGTCGTGGTCGGATACCAGTCCAAGACCATCAACACCGTCACCGCCGGCACGCTGCTGCGCGCGCAGGGCTACCTGGAGCACCGGCTCGCCGACATCACCGCGCGCACCGGCACCAAATACGCGGTGCGATGGCAGGATTACGACACCGGTGCCCCGATCACCGCGCAGATGCTCGCGGAGAAGATCGACATCGGCTCCATGGGCGACTACCCGATGCTGATCAACGGCTCCAAGACGCAGGCCAACCCGCTGGCCCGCACCGAGCTGGTGTCGATCACCGGCTACAACCCCAAGGGCGCGCTGAACATGGTGGTGGTGGCGCCCGATTCGTCGGCGACCGGGCTGGCCGACCTGGCCGGCAGCAAGGTGTCGGCCAGCGTGGGCTCGGCGGGCCACGGCACGCTGGTGCGGGCGCTGGCCAAGGCGGGCGTCAACGGAGTCGAGGTGCTCAACCAACAACCACAGGTGGGCGCCTCCGCGCTGGAATCCGGTCAGGTGAACGGGCTTTCGCAGTTCGTCGCGTGGCCGGGGCTGCTGGTGTACCAGGGCAAGGCCAAGCTGCTCTACGACGGGGCCGAGCTGAACTTTCCGACGCTGCACGGTGTGGTGGTGCGGCGCTCGTACGCGTCCGCGCACCCGGAGGTGCTGGCGGCGTTCCTGCAGGCGCAACTGGACGCCACCGATTTCCTGAACGACAAGCCGCTTGAGGCCGCGCGCATCGTCGCGCAGGCCAGCGGGCTGCCGCAGGAGGTGGTGTACCTCTACAACGGGCCGGGCGGGACGTCGTTCGACACCACGCTCAAGCCGTCGCTCGTCGACGCGCTGAAAAGCGATGTGCCGTACCTGAAGTCGATCGGTGACTTCGCCGACCTCGACGTCACGAAGTTCGCCGTGGACGACCCGCTGCGCGCGGTGTTCGCCGCCCGCGGGCTGGACTACGCCGCGACCCGCGCGCGCACCACCAACCCGTCGGCCCTCGCCGGCGACCCCGCGTTGGCCGGCGAGCTGTGGTTGGACGGGGCCGACACGACCCAGACGGTCGCCAACCCCACCGCGCTGCTGCGGGCGATCGCCGACGCCACCGGCCGCGGCGGCAAGGTCCGCGCGGCCTACGTCCCCGACGCCGAGCTCGGCACCCGATGGTTCGCCGACAAGGCGATCTGGGTCAAAGACGGCCAGAACTATCTGCCATTCGGCACCCAGGCCGGGGCGCGGCGCTATCTGGCCGCACACCCGGGCGGCGTCGTCATGAATTATCAACAGGCATTGGGAGGTTCGGTATGACCGCCGAAGTGGTGGCCGACCAGGTCCTGGGCGTCGTCTCGACGCCCACGCTCACCCGGCCGCGGCAATTGCCCTCGCCGTGGCGGTCGCGGCTACTGCGGCTGGCGTCGGTCGCGGCCGCAATCGGGTTGTGGCAGTTGCTCACCGCCGGCAAGGTGCGGCTGCTGCTCCGATTCGACACGCTGCCCACCGTCACCCAGATCGTGCACGCGCTGCAGCGCCGGCTCGGCGCGTACGAGTACTGGCTCGACCTGGCGCAGTCGCTGATCCGCATCCTCACCGGCTTCGGCCTGGCCGCGGTGGTCGGGGTGGCGACCGGGGTACTGCTGGGCCGCTCCCGGCTGTTCGCCGACCTGTTCGGGCCGCTGGCCGAGCTGGCCCGACCGATTCCCGCGATCGCGATCGTGCCGGTGGCGATCCTGTTGTTCCCCACCGACGAGGCGGGCATCGTGTTCATCACCTTCCTCGCGGCCTACTTCCCGATCATGGTCAGCACCCGGCACGCGGTGCGCGCGCTGCCCACTCTGTGGGAGGACTCGGTGCGCACTCTGGGCGGGGGCCGCTGGGAGGTGCTGACCCAGGTGGTATTGCCGGGCATCCTTCCCGGCGTCTTCGGTGGGCTATCGGTCGGCATGGGGGTGGCCTGGATCTGTGTCATCTCCGCCGAGATGATCTCGGGCCGTCTCGGCGTCGGCTACCGCACCTGGCAGGACTACACGATGCTGGCCTATCCGCAGGTGTTCGTCGGCATCATCACGATCGGCGTCCTCGGTTTCGCCACGTCGGCGGCCGTGGAAGTGGTCGGCCGGCGGGTGACCCGGTGGTTGCCCCGCGCACAGGAGGGCTCGCGATGAAAGCAGTCGGTCTCGAACTGGACCGAGTTCGGTTGTCCTACACGGGGACCCCGGTGATCGACGGGCTCAGCCTGACGGTGCGCCCGGGGGAGATCCTGGTGCTCACCGGTCCGTCGGGCTGCGGCAAGTCGACGCTGCTGCGCGCCCTCGCCGGGCTGCTGCGGCCCGACGAGGGCCGGGTGCTCGCCGACGGGGCCGAGGTCACCGCCACCTCCCGGGATCGCGGCATGGTCTTCCAGGACAACGCCCTGCTGCCGTGGCGCACGGTGCGGTCCAACATCGAGCTGGCGCTGCGGTTGCGCGGCGAACCGCGCGCCACCCGGCGCGCGCAGGCGGAGCGCTGGATCGACGAGCTCGGGCTGGCCGGCTTCGGCCACTACCTGCCCAAGAGCCTGTCCGGCGGGATGCGTCAACGGGTCCAGCTGGCCCGCGGCCTGGCCGGGGCGCCGCGCGCGGTGATGATGGACGAGCCGTTCGGCGCGCTGGACACCCAGACCCGGGCCGCCATGCAGCGGCTGTTGATCGACACCTGGCGCACGCATCCGACGACGATCGTCTTCGTCACTCACGACGTCGACGAGGCCTTGGCGCTCGGCGACCGGATCGTCGTGCTGGGCCGCGCCGGCGAGCCGCTGCGCGCGTCGATCGACGTGCCCGATCCGCGCAGCGAACTCCCCAGGGACCGGCTGCGCGCCGAAATCATTGCGGCCCTGGACCATTCGGTGGCGGCATGATTGAGATTCCGGACCCGGCGGCACCCGTCCGCCTCGACTGCGACGTGCTGGTCATCGGCGGCGGCACGGCCGGCACCATGGCCGCGCTGTCGGCCGCCGAGCACGGCGCGCAGGTGCTGCTGCTCGAAAAGGCACACGTGCGGCACTCCGGCGCGTTGGCGATGGGAATGGACGGCGTGAACAACGCCGTCATCCCCGGCAAGGCCGAACCCGAGGACTACGTCGCCGAGATCACCCGCGCCAACGACGGAATCGTCAACCAGCGCACCATCTATCAGACCGCCAGCCGCGGTTTCGCGATGGTGCAGCGGCTGGAGCGCTACGGCGTGAAGTTCGAGAAGGACGAGCACGGCGAATACGCGGTGCGCCGGGTGCACCGCTCCGGCTCCTATGTGCTGCCCATGCCGGAGGGCAAGGATGTCAAGAAGGCGCTGTACCGGGTGCTGCGGCAGCGCTCGATGCGGGAGCGGATCCGCATCGAGAACCGGCTGATGCCGGTGCGGGTGCTGGTTCAGGATGGACGCGCGGTGGGCGCGGCCGCGCTGCACACGCGCACCGGCGAATTCGTCGCGGTCGGCGCCAAGGCGGTGATCCTGGCCACCGGCGCCTGCGGGCGGCTGGGGCTGCCGGCGTCGGGTTACCTGTATGGCACGTACGAGAACCCGACGAACGCCGGCGACGGATACGCGATGGCGTTTCACGCCGGCGCGGAGCTCTCGGGAATCGAGTGCTTCCAAGTGAATCCGTTGATCAAGGACTACAACGGCCCGGCGTGCGCCTATGTCGCCAACCCGTTCGGGGGTTACCAGGTCAACGCGCACGGCGAGCGGTTCGTGGACTCCGACTACTGGTCGGGTCAGATGATGTCCGAGGTGAAAAGCGAGATCGACTCCGCCCGCGGGCCGATCTACCTCAAGGTCTCCCACCTGCCTGACGAGACGCTGACCGCGCTGGAGAACATCCTGCACACCACCGAACGGCCGACCCGTGGCACCTTCCACGCCAACCGCGGTCACGACTACCGCACTCACGACATCGAAATGCACATCTCCGAAATCGGTTTGTGCAGCGGCCATTCGGCGTCGGGGGTGTGGGTCGACGAGCACGCTCGCACGACGGTGCCCGGCCTGTATGCCGCCGGCGACCTGGCCTGCGTCCCGCACAATTACATGATCGGGGCGTTCGTCTTCGGCGACCTCGCCGGCACCGACGCGGCGACCGCCTGCGCGGGTGTGGATGCGCCACAACAACTCCCGGACGACCAGCTGCGCGATGCGCACGAGCTGATCTACCGGCCCCTGCGGCATCCCGACGGGCCACCCCAACCTCAGGTCGAGTACAAGCTGCGCCGGTTCGTCAACGACTACGTGGCCCCGCCCAAGACGGCGGCGAAGCTGTCCATCGCCGTGCGCACCTTCGACCGGATGCGAGACGAGATCGCCGACATGGGTGCGCGCAATCCGCACGAGCTGATGCGCGCCGTCGAGGTGTCCTTCATCCGGGACTGCGCCGAGATGGCCGCCCGGTCCTCGCTCACCCGGACCGAATCCCGTTGGGGCCTCTACCACGATCGGGCCGACCTGCCGGGCCGCGACGACGGTCAGTGGGGCTATCACCTCAACCTGCGCAAGGACGCCGACGGCGGGATGGTGTTCCTGAAGCGGCCGGTCGCGCCGTACTTCGTGCCGGTCCCGGAACTGGACGGCCTGCCGCCCGTCGACCAGACCGTTCAGCGGGTGGAGCAGCCGCCGCTGGTCGGCGGCCAGGCCCCCACCACCACCCGGTCCCGGATCGGCTCGGGCGCAACGACGTTCGAGCCGCCGTCGCCGCGCATCGCCGAGGTGCTCGCCCTCGAGGAGCCGACGATCGCCGGGCTGCGGCCGTATCTGGTCGACCCCGATCCGGGGGTGCGCCGCACCGCGGTGGCCACGCTCACCGAGCACATCCCCGACGGTTACGCGCCCGCCCTGATCGCCGCGCTGGACGACACCGACGCCGCCGTGCGCCGCACCGGCGCCGACGGGATCCGCGAGCTCGTCGAGGTGTTGCCCGAGCCCGCCGACGTCCAGCCGCGGCTGGAGTCCGGCGACGTGGTGGTGCGCGCGGCCGCTCTCTACGTGCTGGCCGCGCGGCGGGTCGGCGACGCCGAGGATTACCGCCGCGCGCTGAGCGATCCCGACCACCGGGTGCGGATCGAGGCCGTGCGGGCGTTGGTGTCGGTCGACGACGTGGCCGGGGTGGTCGCCGCGACCGGGGACGAGAGCCGGGAGGTCCGGATCGCGGCCGCGGCCGGCCTGGCGACGCTGCGCGGCGGTGCCGAGGCGGTCGGCGCGCTGACCGCCGACCCGGACCCGCTGGTGCGCGCGGCGGCGCTGGCCGCCTTGGGTGAAATAGGCTGTGGCCCAGAGAATGTCGCCGCCGTGGAATCGGCCTTGCGGGCGCCGGCCTGGCAGGTGCGCCAGGGCGCGGCGCGGGCCCTGGCGGGCGCCACACCCGGCGTCGCGGTGCCGGCGCTGGCCGAGGCGCTCGCCGACGCGCATCTCGACGTGCGCAAGGCGGCCGTGCTGAGCCTGACGCGCTGGGCGGGCGAGCCCGCCGCGCGCGACGCGCTGGGTCTCGCGCTGAAGGACACCGATGCCGACGTCCGCGCCTACGCGCGCCGGGCGCTGGACCAGGGCGGGTCGCCGGCGGTCTAGGGTTTCCCGAGGATCACCGCAGGATCCTGGCGTAGAGCAGGCTGTCTTGCGGCTCGGGGCCCAGGTTGGGGTAGACGGCGTGGCGGGCCAGCCGGCCCTCCAGCACGAACCCGGCGCGCTCCAGCAGCCGCGCCGAGCGCTCGTTGTCGACGTTGCAGGTGGCCCACACCCGGTACACGGCCCGGTCGCCGTCCAGCGCGTCGAGCAGCATCTCGAGCACCTCGCGCATCAAGCCCTTGCCCCACCACCGCCGGCCCAGGCAGTACCCGATCTCGACCGAATGCGGCACCGGGCGGCGACAACTGGTGAGGCCGACCACCTCGCCGCTGTGGCGCAATTCGATCGCCCAGGTTCGCTCGTCGGGCGTGGCGTTGAGCTTCTCGGTGATCACCCGCCGCGTCGCCGCCACGTCGGGATGCGGCGCCCACATCAGATACTTGGTGACCTCGGGATCGCGGGCGACCCGCTGGTACAGCGCGCCGGCGTCGTCGAGCACGGGCCGGCGCAGCACCAGCCGGGGGCCGGTGATGCGATCGGGCGGGTAGTCGGCCACGGTGCTAGAGGCCGAGTGCGGAATAGGTGCGGCGGACGAATTTGGGTTGCGCCGATTGGAGTTTCGCCAACGAGGTGTTGCCGGCGATCGCCGCGGCCACGTCCGCGGACATGTCGGGCAGGTTCTGGACCAGATACAGCAGGACCAGGTCGGCCGTCGGGTCGGCCTGCCACCACGTCCCGTAGGCGCCCGGCCAGCTGAACGTCCCGAGCCCGCCGGGCCCGAACAGCGGCGCCGACCTCGCCGGGTCGGTCACCACCGACAGGTTCAGCCCGAAGCCGCGGCCCACCCAGTAGGGCGCCCCCAGGAAGTCGTGGCGCTTCTGCTCGTCGGTGAGCCGGTCGGTGCGCATCAGGCGGGCGGACTCGGGCGAGAGCACCCGCACGCCGTCGATCGTTCCGTCGCCGAGCAGCATGCGCACGAACCGCAGGTAGTCGTCGGCCGTCGACCACAACCCGCCGCCCGCGTTGGGGAAGGAGGGCGGCTTGATGTGGGGCGGGCCCATCACGTCGTGGTGCAGTTGCCCCCGTTCGTCGAGCCGGTACATGGTCGCGGCGCGGCGGCGGGTCTCGGGGGAGGCGAAGAACCCGGTGTCGGGCATGCCCACCGGGCCCAACACCCGTTCGTCGAGAACCTCGTGGAACGGCTTGTCCTCGATCCGCGACGCGATGACGCCCAGCAGGTCGATGGAGTGGCTGTAGGTGAGGCGGTCGCCGGGCTGGTGCACGAGCGGCAGCTTGGCCAGCTCGGCCAGCCACGCGTCGGGGCCCTGGTTGAAGGGCAGCCGCACGTAGGCCTTGGCGATCGGCCCGGACACCGAGAACCCGTAGGCCATGCCGCTGGTGTGGGTGAGCAGGTCCTCGATCAGGATGGCGCGCCGCGCCGGATGGGTCCGGTCCAGCGGGCCGCGCGGGTCGTCGAGCACCCGCAGTTCGGCCAGCTCCGGCGCCCAGCGCACGACGGGGTCTTTCAGCGTGAGCTTGCCCTCATCCACCAGGCTCATCACGGCCGCGACGGTGACCGGCTTGGTCATCGACGCGATCCGGAACAGTGTGTCCCGCCGCATCGGCAGGCCCGCGTCCACATCGCGATAGCCGATCTCGTTGACCTGCAACACTTCTCCGCGCTGCCACACCACCGTCAGCGCACCGGCGAGCAGGCCCGCGTCGCAGACTTCGCGGATGGAGGCCGCGTTGGCGTCGAGATTCACCCGAATCAGGTTAGCGTCGGGCCCGGGGGAGCTCCGGCCAAGGCTTCGTCCACGGTCGGGTAGAGGTCGATGAACTCGTCGAGGCCCACGATCCGCAGCGGCCGGCTGGTGGCCGAGCCGTCGGCCGCCACCCGCAATGACGTCGGGCTGTTCTCGGTCAGGCGATGCACCTCGACCAGCACGGTGATGCCCGCGGACGATAGGAAATCGACTTCGGTGAGGTCGATGACCAGCACCGCGGGCGTGCCGGCCAGCGCGACGTCGATGTGGGTGGCGAGCGAGGGCGCGGTGATGATGTCGACCACGCCGCTGACCTGCAACACCACCGCGTCCCCGGCGTCGCGGCGGTTAACCCAGAACTCCTCGCTCACCACCCGAACCTACTGGCTTCTCCGCGGTGGCCGACACCCGGTCCGAAACATCACGCCCGGGGTCCGACCCGCTAACCGCGCTCGACCCACGAGCCGTGTGGTTCCAGGCCGTCGTCACCCCAATCGTCCCAGCCGGGGGACTGCCGGTCGTGAGGCCTAACGATGCGCCGTCGCAACTCCAGCAGCAGCTCCTCGGTCGAGGCGCGGGCGAGAGCGTCCGACGGCGACGTCTGGTACCGGGGTCCGGGCTCCCGGGGCAGCTTGACCACCAGTTCTCTTGGCTCTCCGCCGGCGAGGATGGTGTCGACGCTGCCCGGCGCCCAGCCCAGCTTGTTTTCCAGCATGGCGTAGGTGCCCGGGCTGGCTCTGCGCACGCCGTTTTCGATGTCGGACAGGGTGCGCACCGTGAACTGCAGGCTGTCGGCGAAGTCGGTGCGGTTGCGGTAGCCGAGCGCGACGCGGCGGCTCACGATGTGGTGGCCGAGCCGGTTCAGAGCGTGCCGGTCCATGGGGCGATCATGGCGCATCGCCATCGGCAATGTCGACTAACGGCGCGAAAATTTTTCTACTCGTTGCACGGATAGCGGAAACTATTTCCTCGGTACCCCGGCCAAATCGGACCTGACCTGGGTAATCGTGTCCCAGAACAACTCCTCGACCTTCTCGCGTGACACGCCGACCACCTCGACTCGCGGCACGCCGGCCAGCTCGCGGCGCACCAGCTTCGCATCGGGCAAGGCGTCGCCGGTCCACCACTCCTGGCGGATGTCGAAGTCGTCGAAGCGTTCGCCCTCCCGGGTATGGCGGAGCTGACCGCGGCGCTTGCTGATCGGGACACGCGCCCACCACTCGGCCCGCCAGTACGGGCCGTCGTAGGCGCCGGGCGGGGCGCCCGTTTCCCATTCCTCGACTTGGAGCTGCTGATTCGGGGCCATGCCGTTGTAGTCGCGGGCGAACCCGTACGCCTCGTCGCGGTCGAGGTAAACCCGCTCGATGTGATAGGTGTCGCCGCTCCCCGCAGAGACCACGTACACCGTCGTCATGGCCGCCTCCCGCACCGCCGAATGGATGGGCCCAGTCTCCCATCAACCATGGGGACACGTTCCGCGAACTCCTCGATTGCCGCGCAAACCGCACGCCGCGGGCCGAGCGGGGCCCGAGGAGGCTGTGAGCCAGATCATAACGGAAATTAATTCCGTATTATTGACATATTATCTGTTTAATTCCTAGAGTTGCCCTCACGTCGACCGCGTCCTGGATGGGTTCCCCGGGGGGAACCAGGCGCGGCTCGGCGTCATCTTCAGCGATCACCACGCAATCCCAGGGAAACCGCCATGACGCAGATCCGCGGCCGCGCCGCCGTCCGAGGGAGGCGGGATCAGGAGCTCCCCATCATGAAAGACCGCAAGACCCCGGAGTCGGCCGATTTGGACGCCCTGTCGCACCTGCGCGCACACCGTGTCCTGGTGGCGCGGCGGATCAACGAGATCGCGCTCCAGATCGCCGAGTTGCGGACCGAGGTGGAAGCGCTCGACAAGGAAATTAGGTCGAAGGTTCAGCAGCTCGAGGAAGTCGATCGGGGCATCTCCGTGCTCATGAGCGTCCACAACCTGCGTGCGCGGCACGCCGCCAGGTTCGCCGATGCGATCCGCCACCAGGCGGCGGCGGCCACGGCGACCGATCAGGACGGCCCGCCGGCAGCCGAGAGGGCCGATAGCTGAGCGCGGGTCACCGGCCGGCGAGTCGTCGGGCATCGGGGCCAAAATTTCGCGACGGTTTCGGTTGGGCAAAGGTCCTGCAGCGTGCCCCCGGCGCGAGGGCCCGGGCCGCCGGTACGCCCCTAATGTGGCTGCCATGGCCGCACTGATGAATCGCGTGCAGCGCTGGCGCGCGGCGCTACCCGTCACCGTGTCGGCGTTGCTGGTCGCCACGGGGCTCGCCGTCGCCCCCGCGGCCCAGGCGGCCGCGGCCTCGGCGACGTTGTCGGTCGAGCACGCGTGGCAGACCGGTTTCATCGCCAACTTCGCGGTCACCAACGCGAGCATGGTGCCGCTCACCGATTGGCGCATCGACTTCGACATGCCGGCGGGGCAATCCGTCCTGCACACGTGGAACAGCACCATCACCCAATCGGGCACGCACTACGTGCTCACCCCCGCCAACTGGAATCGCAGCATTCCCCCCGGTGGTTCGGCCACCGGTGGCCTACGGGGCGTGGTGATCGGTTCCTTCACGCCGCCGTCGAATTGCGTGCTCAACGGCCAGATCCCCTGCACCTAGCCCTGGGCGCCCTCGCGGCGGGACGCACGGCGCCACCGGCGCGCGCGTGCCTCGCATCCGACCCCGCGTGAGATAAGTGCTACGCTGCCGGGCAGTCGACATCCTTTAACGATCCGTCCGGCGAGGCGGAGAAGGAGGTCAAGTCTCGCATGGGTGCTGTGGGTGAGAGCGGCGTGGACCGCGGAGCCCGGGAACTGATGTCGGCGGCCGACGTCGGTCGCACCATTTCCCGCATCGCACATCAGATCATCGAAAAGACCGCGCTGGACTCACCGGACGCGCCGCGGGTGGTCCTGTTGGGCATCCCGACGCGCGGCGTCACCCTGGCCGGGCGGCTGGCCACCAACATCGCCGAGTACAGCGGGGTGGAAGTCGGCCACGGCGCCCTCGACATCACCCTCTACCGCGACGACCTCATGCAGAAGCCGCCGCGGCCGCTGGAAGCCACCTCGATTCCGGTCGGCGGCATCGACGACGCGCTGGTGATCCTCATCGACGACGTGCTGTACTCCGGGCGATCGGTGCGCTCCGCGCTGGACGCGCTGCGCGACGTCGGCCGCCCGCGGGTGGTGCAGCTGGCGGTGCTGGTCGATCGGGGCCACCGCGAACTGCCGCTGCGCGCCGACTACGTCGGCAAGAACGTCCCCACCTCCCGCAGCGAGAGCGTGCACGTGCTGCTGAGCGAGCAGGACGGCCGCGACGCGGTGGTGATCTCCCGATGACGCGGCACCTGCTCGCCGCCGGCGACCTGACCCGCGACGACGCGACCGCCATCCTCGACGACGCCGACCGGTTCGCCCAGGCCCTGGTCGGCCGCGAGATCAAGAAGCTGCCGACCCTGCGCGGCCGCACCGTCATCACGATGTTCTACGAGAACTCCACCCGCACCCGGGTGTCATTCGAGGTCGCGGGCAAGTGGATGAGCGCCGACGTGATCAACGTCAGCGCGGCCGGATCGTCGGTCGGCAAGGGCGAGTCGCTGCGCGACACCGCGTTGACGCTGCGCGCGGCCGGCGCCGACGCGCTGATCATCCGGCACCCGGCCTCGGGCGCCGCGCACCTGCTGGCCGAATGGACCGGCAGCGCCAACGACGGTCCCTCGGTGATCAACGCCGGCGACGGCACGCACGAACATCCGACGCAGGCGCTGCTCGACGCGCTCACCATCCGTCAGCGCCTCGGCGGCATCGAGGGCCGGCGCATCGTGATCGTCGGCGACATCCTGCACAGCCGGGTGGCCCGCTCCAACGTCATGCTGTTGCACACGCTGGGCGCCGAGGTGGTGCTGGTGGCGCCGCCCACGCTGTTGCCGGTCGGCGTCGAGGGCTGGCCGGTCACCGTCTCGAACGACTTCGACGCCGAGCTGCCCGCCGCCGACGCGGTGCTGATGCTGCGCGTGCAGGCCGAGCGGATGAACGGCGGCTTCTTCCCGTCGGTGCGCGAATACTCGTCCCGCTACGGGCTTTCCGATCGCCGTCAGGCCATGCTGCCCGGCCATGCCGTGGTGTTGCACCCGGGTCCGATGCTGCGCGGCATGGAGATCGCCTCCTCGGTCGCCGACTCGTCGCAATCGGCGGTGCTGCAACAGGTTTCGAACGGCGTGCACGTGCGGATGGCGGTGCTGTTCCATGTGCTGGTGGGGGCAGAGGAGATCGCAGCGTGAGCGTGCTCATCCGCGGGGTCCGGTTGTACGGCGAGGGGGATCGCGTCGACGTCCTGGTCGATGACGGCCAGATCGCCGGCATCGGCGCCGGGCTCGACGGGGCCGGAGGGCTCGAAAAAGACCTGGACGTCATCGACGCCACCGGCCAGGTGCTGCTGCCCGGGTTCGTCGACCTGCACACCCACCTGCGCGAGCCGGGCCGCGAATACGCCGAGGACATCGAAACCGGCTCGGCCGCAGCGGCTTTGGGCGGGTACACCGCGGTGTTCGCGATGGCCAACACCAATCCGGTCGCCGACAGCCCGGTGGTGACCGACCACGTCTGGCACCGCGGCCAGCAGGTGGGGCTGGTCGACGTGCACCCCGTCGGCGCCGTCACCGTCGGGCTGGGCGGGGTCGAGCTGACCGAGATGGGCATGATGGCGGCCGGTGCCGCACAGGTGCGGATGTTCTCCGACGACGGCGTCTGCGTGCACGACCCGCTGGTGATGCGCCGCGCCCTCGAGTACGCCACCGGCCTGGGCGTGTTGATCGCCCAGCACGCCGAGGAGCCCCGGCTGACCGTCGGCGCCGTCGCCCACGAGGGGCCCAACGCCGCCCGGCTGGGACTGTCGGGCTGGCCGCGGGCCGCCGAGGAATCGATCGTCGCCCGCGACGCGCTGCTGGCCCGCGACGCCGGCGCCCGCATCCACATCTGCCACGCATCCACCGCCGGCACCGTCGAGCTCCTGAAATGGGCCAAGGGACAAGGCATCTCGATCACCGCCGAGGTCACCCCGCACCACCTGCTGCTCGACGACGGCCGGCTGGCCAGCTACGACGGGGTGAATCGGGTCAACCCGCCGCTGCGCGAGGCCGCCGACGCCGAGGCGCTGCGGCAGGCGCTGGCCGACGGCGTCATCGACTGCGTGGCCACCGATCACGCCCCGCACGCAGAGCACGAGAAGTGCGTTGAGTTCGCCGCGGCGCGTCCCGGCATGCTGGGCCTGCAGACCGCCCTGTCCGTCGTGGTCCAGACGATGGTGACGCCGGGCCTGTTGAGCTGGCGCGACGTCGCCCGGGTGATGAGCGAGAACCCGGCGCGGATCGTCGGCCTGCCCGATCACGGCCGCCCGCTGGAGGTGGGGGAGCCGGCCAACCTGACGGTGGTGGACCCAGAGGCCACCTGGACCGTCGCCGGCTCCGATCTGGCCAGCCGGTCGGCGAACACGCCGTTCGAGTCGATGACCCTGCCGGCCACGGTGACAGCGACGATGCTGCGCGGCAAGCTCACCGCTCGAGACGGGAAGTGCCCGGCATGAATTCAGGCACGCTGGTGGGATCGCTGATCTTCGCGGCCGTGCTGGTGGTGGTGATCGCGGTGGTGATCCAGCTGATGATGCGCAGCTGGCGGCGGCGCTCGGAGCGGCAGGATGAACTGATCGGCGACCTGCCCGACATTCCCGACCAGGTGGGCGCGGCCCTGATCACCACCCGCGGACACTACTGCGGTTCCATGCTGGCGCCGGGCTGGCACGAGCGGATCGCGGCCGGCGATCTCGGTTTCCGCAGCAAGGGGGTGCTGACCCGCTATGCCGGCGGAATAATGGTGGAACGCTTACGCGCCCAACCGATTTGGATTCCGAAAGAATCGATTACCGGCATCCGGATGGAGCGCAGCATGGGCGGCAGGGCGGTGGCCCGGATCGGGATATTGGCGATTCGGTGGCGGCTGCCGTCGGGCGCCGAGATCGATACCGGCTTTCGGGCCAACCACCGCGACGAATATGACGCCTGGCTGGAATCCCAGCAGGAGGGAGCCGCGTGACTAAAGCAGTACTGGTACTCGAGGACGGCCGCGTCTTCACCGGCACGCCGTTCGGCAAGGTCGGCCAAACGCTCGGCGAGGCCGTGTTTTCCACCGGCATGTCCGGCTACCAGGAGACGTTGACCGACCCCAGCTACCACCGCCAGATCGTGGTGGCCACCGCGCCGCAGATCGGCAACACCGGCTGGAACACCGAGGACGCCGAGAGCCGGGGCGACAAGATCTGGGTCGCCGGCTACGCGGTGCGCGACCCGTCGCCGCGCGCCTCCAACTGGCGCGCCACCGGCACCCTGGAGGGCGAGCTGGTGCGCCAGCACATCGTCGGGATCGCCGGTATCGACACCCGGGCGGTCGTGCGCCACCTGCGCACCCGCGGCTCGATGAAGGCCGGGGTGTTCTCCGGCGACGCGCTCGCCGACCCGGCCGAGCTGGTAGAGCGGGTGCGGGGCCAGCAGTCGATGCTGGGCGCCGATCTCGCCGGCGAGGTCAGCACGCCGGAGCACTACATCGTGGAACCCGAAGGGCCGCAACGGTTCACGGTGGTCGCGCTGGACCTGGGGATCAAGACCAACACCCCGCGCAACTTCGCCCGCCGCGGCGTCCGCAGCCACGTGTTGCCGTCGTCGACCACGTTCGACCAGATCGCCGACATCGCCCCCGACGGGGTGTTCCTGTCCAACGGCCCCGGCGATCCGGCCACCGCCGATGACGTCGTCGCGCTCACCCGCGAGGTGCTGGGGGCCGGGATCCCGTTGTTCGGCATCTGTTTCGGCAACCAGATCCTGGGCCGGGCGCTGGGGCTGTCCACCTACAAGATGGTCTTCGGGCACCGCGGCATCAACATCCCGGTGATGGACCACGCCACCGGGCGGGTGGCGGTCACCGCCCAGAACCACGGCTTCGCCCTGGAGGGCGAGGCGGGCCAGTCCTTCGACACGCCGTTCGGCGCGGCCGTCGTCAGCCACACGTGCGCCAACGACGGGGTGGTCGAGGGCGTGAAACTCGCTGACGGCCGGGCGTTCTCGGTGCAGTATCACCCGGAGGCCGCCGCCGGTCCGCATGACGCGGAATACCTGTTCGACCAATTCATCGACCTGATGGCTTCCCGAGAAAGCGGAAGGGGCCGCTAGTGCCACGTCGCACCGACCTCAACCACGTGCTGGTGATCGGCTCGGGGCCGATCGTGATCGGCCAGGCCGCCGAGTTCGACTACTCGGGCACCCAGGCCTGCCGGGTGCTGCGGGCGGAGGGGCTGCAGGTCAGCCTGATCAATTCCAACCCGGCCACCATCATGACCGACCCCGAGTACGCCGACCACACCTACGTCGAGCCCATCACCCCGGCGTTCGTCGAGCGGGTGATCGCCCAGCAGGCCGAGCGCGGCAACAAGATCGACGCGCTGCTGGCCACGCTGGGCGGGCAGACGGCGCTCAACACCGCGGTCGCGCTGTTCGAGAACGGGGCGCTGGAGCGCCACGGTGTCGAGCTGATCGGGGCGGACATCGACGCCATCCAGCGCGGCGAGGACCGGCAGATGTTCAAGGACATCGTGGCCAAGGTGGGCGGTGAATCCGCCCGCAGCCGCGTGTGTTTCACCATGGAAGAGGTACGCGAGACGGTCGAGGAGCTCGGGCTGCCGGTGGTGGTGCGGCCCAGCTTCACCATGGGCGGGCTGGGGTCGGGCATGGCGCGATCCGTCGAGGAGGTCGACCGGATGGCCGGCGCCGGCCTGGCCGAAAGCCCCAGCGCCAACGTGCTGATCGAGGAATCGATCTACGGCTGGAAGGAATTCGAGCTCGAGCTGATGCGCGACGGCAACGACAACGTGGTCGTGGTGTGCTCGATCGAGAACTTCGACCCGATGGGCGTGCACACCGGTGACTCGGTCACCGTCGCGCCCGCCATGACCCTCACCGACCGCGAATACCAGCGGATGCGCGACCTGGGCATCGCGATCCTGCGCGAGGTCGGGGTGGACACCGGCGGCTGCAACATCCAGTTCGCGATCAACCCTGCCGACGGCCGGCTGATCGTCATCGAGATGAACCCGCGGGTGTCCCGGTCCAGCGCGCTGGCCTCGAAGGCGACCGGCTTCCCGATCGCCAAGATCGCCGCGAAGCTGGCCATCGGGTACAGCCTCGACGAGATCGTCAACGACATCACCAAGGAAACGCCGGCCTGCTTCGAGCCCACCCTCGACTATGTCGTCGTCAAGGCGCCGCGGTTCGCGTTCGAGAAGTTTCCCGGGGCCGACCCCAGCCTGACCACCACGATGAAGTCCGTCGGCGAGGCGATGTCGTTGGGCCGCAACTTCATCGAGGCGCTCGGCAAGGTGATGCGATCGCTGGAAACCACGCGCGCGGGGTTTTGGACCAAGCCCGACCCGGACGGGGACGTCGGCGAGGTGCTCGACCGGCTGCGCACCCCGACCGAGGGTCGGCTCTACGACATCGAGCTGGCGCTGCGGCTGGGCGCGTCGATCGAGCAGGTCGCGGAGGCCAGCGGCGTCGACCCGTGGTTCCTGGCCCAGATCGGCGAGCTGGGCAAGCTGCGCGCCGAGCTGGTGGACTCCCCGGTGCTCGACATCGACCTGCTGCGGCGGGCCAAACACAGCGGGCTGTCGGACCGCCAGATCGCCGCGCTGCGGCCGGAATTGGCGGGGGAGAACGGCGTCCGCTCGCTGCGCGAGCGCCTCGGCGTCCACCCGGTGTACAAGACCGTGGACACCTGCGCGGCCGAGTTCGAGGCCAAGACGCCCTACCACTACAGCAGCTACGAACTCGACCCCGCCGCCGAGACGGAGGTGGCGCCGCAAGCCGAGCGGCCCAAGGTACTGATCCTCGGGTCGGGACCCAACCGGATCGGCCAGGGCATCGAATTCGACTACAGCTGCGTGCACGCCGCAACCACGTTGAGCCAGGCCGGTTTTGAAACCGTCATGGTCAACTGCAACCCGGAGACGGTGTCCACCGACTACGACACCGCCGACCGGCTGTACTTCGAGCCGCTGACCTTCGAGGACGTCCTCGAGGTCTTCCACGCCGAACAGCAGTCGGCCGGCGCGGGACCGGGGGTGGTCGGGGTCATCGTGCAACTGGGCGGGCAGACGCCCCTCGGGCTGGCGCAGCGCCTGGCCGACGCCGGGGTCCCGATCGTGGGCACCCCGCCGGAGGCGATCGACCTGGCCGAAGACCGCGGGGCCTTCGGCGACGTGCTGACCGGCGCCGGATTGCCGGCGCCGAAGTACGGCATGGCAACGACTTTCGCGCAGGCCCGCCGGATCGCCGAGGACATCGGCTACCCGGTGCTGGTGCGGCCGTCGTACGTGCTGGGTGGTCGCGGCATGGAGATCGTCTACGACGAGGAGACACTGGAGGGCTACATCACCCGGGCCACCGAACTGTCGCCCGAGCACCCGGTGCTGGTCGACCGCTTCCTGGAGGACGCGGTGGAGATCGACGTCGACGCGTTGTGCGACGGCAGCGAGGTCTACATCGGCGGCATCATGGAGCACATCGAGGAAGCGGGCATCCATTCCGGCGACTCGGCGTGCGCGCTGCCGCCGGTCACGTTGGGCCGCAGCGACATCGAGAAGGTGCGCCACGCCACCGAGGCCATCGCCCACGGCATCGGCGTGATCGGGCTGCTCAACGTGCAGTACGCCCTCAAGGACGACGTGCTCTATGTCTTGGAGGCCAACCCGCGTGCCAGCCGCACGGTTCCCTTCGTGTCCAAGGCCACCGCGATCCCGCTGGCCAAGGCGTGCGCCCGGATCATGTTGGGCGCCAACATTCCCCAGCTGCGCGCCGAGGGCATGCTGGCGGCCGCCGGGGACGGCGCCCACGCGGCCCAGAACGCCCCGATCGCGGTCAAGGAGGCCGTGCTGCCGTTCCACCGCTTCCGGCGCACCGACGGGGCCGCCATCGATTCGCTGCTGGGTCCGGAGATGAAATCGACCGGCGAGGTGATGGGCATCGACCGCGACTTCGGCAGCGCCTTCGCCAAGAGCCAGACCGCCGCCTACGGGTCGCTGCCCGCCGAGGGCACCATCTTCGTCTCGGTCGCCAACCGGGACAAGCGGTCGCTGGTGTTCCCGGTCAAGCGCCTGGCCGACCTGGGCTTCCGGGTGCTGGCCACCGAGGGCACGGCGGAGATGTTGCGGCGCAACGGGATTCCCTGCGATGAGGTCCGCAAGCACTTCGAGCCGCCGGGCGACGGGCGACCCGCGATGTCCGCCGTGGACGCGATCAAGGCCGGCGAAATCGACATGGTGATCAACACGCCCTACGGCAACTCCGGCTGTCTCTTATACACATCT
>NZ_LATC01000060.1:0-31669 GCF_001414075.1 Mycobacterium sp. UM_11
GGTCAGGGGGCGCCGCAGTGGCGGCCCGAGAGCGGTCCGATTCCGGCGGCCAGCCACACCCCGCCGCCCTATTACCAAGCCCCCAACGCCAATTGGGGCACACCGCCGCCGCAGACCCCGCAACCGTTCACCGGCGCCCCCGCCTGGAACCAACCCCCACCCAAACGCCG
The DNA here is from genome assembly GCF_001414075.1 of Mycobacterium sp. UM_11. NCBI lineage: Bacteria > Bacillati > Actinomycetota > Actinomycetes > Mycobacteriales > Mycobacteriaceae > Mycobacterium > Mycobacterium sp. UM_11. Next base: position 171 of record NZ_LATC01000060.1, read on the forward strand.
CAGCCCCTGGCCCATCGTCGCCGCTCTCGCGGGGGTGCTCGTCTTGGTCGCCGGCGCCGTGGGCATCTGGCTTCTCGTGCGGCCCAAGCCGGTGCCGCCACCCGACCCGATACCCGCCGAGCGCCTCAGCGCGCTGTTGCTCGGCGCTTCCGACATCAACTCCGTCATGAGCTCCTCGACCATGGAGCCCGGCAAACCCATTCAGGCGATGGACACTTCGGCACTGACGGTGTCACAGCCCGACTGCCAGGGAGCGCTCTACACCACCCAGAGCCCGGTGTATGCGGGCACCGGTTACTCGGCGGTGAGCGGGCTGGTGTCGTCCGAGCCCGGCGACAACTACGACCATTGGGTCAACCAGGCCGTCGTCCTGTTCCCGTCCGCCGACAAAGCCAAGGCCTTCCTGCAGAATTCGGCGGAGAAGTGGAAGGGCTGCGCGGGCAAGACGGTGACGGTGACCAACAAGGGCAAGACCTATCGGTGGACGTTCGCGCAGCTGCAGGGCGCGCCGCCGAAGATCGCCGTGCTGGACACCCAAGAGGGCGCCGACGGCTGGGAGTGCCAGCGCGCGATGGGCACGGCGAACAACGTCATCGTCGACATCAACGCCTGCGGGTATCACATCAGCGATCAGGGCACCCAGATCGTCGACAAGATCGTCGCCAAGATCGACAACGGCTAGCGCGGCGAATTCAAAGCCCCGCTGGCGCTTCGGGTTACGACTGCAGGTCGGGTCCCTCCGCGCGCAAATCGTCGACCGCCGACATGGCGCTGCGCAACTTGGCCAGCCATTCCTCGGCGTGCTCGCCGACCAGCTTGACCGACCATGCGAGCGCGTCGGCGCGGGAGCGGGCGACGCCCGCGTCGACCAGCGTGTCGAGCACCTGCCGCTCCGGCTGCTTCAATCGGGTCATCACCGGAACCGCGATGTGGGTGAACAGGATTCGCTCCGCGCCGGCCTTGGAACCGACTTCGACGCCCCAGGACACCTTGCGGCCGTAGCGGTCCTGCGCCTCGTCGGCGATGCGCATGCGCTCCGAACGGGTCTCCTCGCGGAACCGCGACGCGCGCCCTTCCGAGCGGGCCTCGGTTTCCTCCTTATCCGAGCCCTGGGGCTCGGGCAGCCGTCCGATGACGGTGATCTCTTCGCGGTCGACGATGACCGTCGGGTCGCCGTCGAACCAGCTTTCGGGCAGCCGCCCGGCGAACCATTCGGCGGCGCCACTGGCGTCGGGTTGCTGGGCTTGCTGCCAGCCGCCGGGGCGGCCGTAGCGCCGCCCGTGGGTGTGATGCGATTTCATGATTACATGATTACACCGTTACAGACACAATGGAATGGCGTTCACCCCGGGCGAACGCCGCCCCGTGCGTCGTGGCGTCCGCGCGCCGGCTCGACGGCGCGCAAAAAGGCGCTTTCAGGTGCGGAGAACCCGTTGATATGGGCTGTGGGAAGTTGTATTTTTGGTAGCGAAGCAGGCCCGGAAACGACCAATTCCAAGCGCCGGAAGTCAGGGTAGAAAACCGGCCGCGTAGGACCCGCGCATGACGGAGTCACACGCCCCCAGAGTCGTCCGGGCCTGCCCATGTGTACGGGGTCCCCGGCTCAATCGCCGCCGTTGGACCCGTCGCCCCGGCGAACCCTGAACAGCTTCACCTCGTTCTTGATGCCCTTGAGGCGGCGCGCGCCGGCGAACGACCCGTGGAACTCGCCGGTGTCGCCGATCGTCTCCCAGACCGAGTCCGCCGCGAGGACGGTGCCCGGGCGCGCCACATTGGTGACCCGGCTCGCGACATTGACCGGGCTGCCGAACCAGTCGCCCGCCCGGCTCACCGCCATGCCGGAAGCCACGCCCGCTCGCAGCCGCGGGAAATCGTTGTCGCTGTCGACGGCCTCGACGAGCTTCACCACCACGTCGAGCATGGGCAGCGGGTCGGGGCAGACGAACATCGCCGCGTCACCGATCGTCTTGACGAACCGCACGGGCGGCACGGTGATGTCTCGCGCGAGGACGGCCAGCCGGTTGGCCAGGTGCCCCAGCTCCTCGGCCGACACCGCCTCGCCGATCCGGGTGAAGCCGACGAGGTCCGCGAAAGCCACGGTGATCTGGCGGGCCCCCGGCAGCGGCTGGCCGGCGGCGCGCTCCGCGGCGTTGACCGCCTCGGTCTCCATCATGTGGCGCAGCTGCATGAACAGCATGTGCTGGATCATCGGGCCGAGCATCGGCGCGATCTGACTGACCAAAGCCTTTGACGCTTGGGCGATTTCGAGCTCCGTGGCGCCCGGCCGCATGATCGTCGACAGGGCGGCGTACCGCATGACCTCGGCGGCGCGGGACAGGCCCTCGGCGAGCACCCGGACCACCAGCACCAATTGCTCGGGGTCGAGGCCCAAGTCGACGAACCGCTGGGCGAAGGCGGCGGCCTCGCCGTCGGCGCGCATGTGCACCACCGCGTCGGGGTCGTCGACCCGCACCAGGCCGATGGCGCGCTGCACCTGCTGCAACAGCGCCAGGTCGACGCCGTACGTCTCGCTGATCTCGCGGGTGGAGACGTAGGTTCCGTCGCCGCCGATGAGGTGGCGGGTGGCCAGCAGCAGGGGTGGGTTGGTTGCCCGGATCTCTTCGCGGCTGATGCCCTGCTCGAGCAGCCACCGCACCAATTCCGCCCGCTCGGCGCGGGCGCTGCCCTCGAGCCCGTCGAGCAGATCGTCGATGTTGGCCTCGGCCCCGTCCTCCACCCGGCCAACGTACAACGGGCACCGCGGTTCGACAGAATGCCGAGTCGATCGCGAGCGCGGCGCAGCCGGGCGAAGCGGGTCGGCGGCAGAATATCGACTCGTGAGCGCGCCGCTGTTGCGAGGATTCCCGCCGGTCGTCGACGAACACGCCAGGGTGCTGATCCTGGGCTCGTTTCCCAGCGCCCAATCCCTGGCGGTGGGTCAGTACTACGCCAATCCGCGAAATGCGTTCTGGGCGATCACCGGTGCGCTGTTCGGGTTCGACACGGCGGCGGCCTACGAGACGCGGCTGGCCGCGCTCCAGTCGGCCGGGGTGGCCCTGTGGGATGTGCTGCGCGCCTGCCGCCGACGCGGCAGCGCGGACTCGGCGATCGAGCCGAAAAGCTTGGCGGTCAACGACTTCCGCGGACTGTTCGCGCGGTACCCCGCTATCGCGCGGGTGTACTTCAACGGCGCCAAGGCCGCCGAGCTGTACCGGCGGCTGGCTGAGCCCAACGAGCGGGTCGACTATCGGAGGTTGCCGTCGACCAGCCCGGCGCACGCGGTGGCGCCGGCCACCAAGCTGGCGGCGTGGAAAACGATCACCCTATGAGACCGGCGGTCGCCGGTGGGCCCACGGCCGGGCGGATTCGATCTGCGCGGCCAGCGACAACAGCGTGGCTTCGTCGTACGGCCGGCCCACCAGCTGCACGGCGATCGGCAAGCCGTCCCCGTCGAAGTCCCACGGCACCGCCGCCGACGGCTGCCCCGTCAGGTTCCAGACCTGCTGGTAGGGAACGCGTTGCGCCACCGCCAGCAGGGTCCACACCGCACCGTGGCGCTGGTAGGCACCGATGCGGGAGGGGCCCGTCGCATTGCCCGGCGTGAGGACCACGTCGACGTCGTCGAAGATCGACTGAATCCGGGCGTTCACCGCGGGCTCCGCGTCGCGGAGGGCGGTCATCCGCCGGTCGGAGAAGAAGGAACCGGCGCGCGCCACGTTGCGGGTACGCGCTTCGAGACGTTCGGGGTGGGCCAGCGAATCGGCGTCGTCGCTGATGCCGCGCAGATACCGGGGCAGGTAATTGGTCATGATCGCCGACGGCGGATAGTCGGGGTCGGCGGTGATCACCTCGTGGCCCAGATCGCGCAGCAACGCGCCGGCCTGTTCGACCGCCGTCAGCTGCGGCTTGCCTACCCGGACCGGCAGCGGCGTTGGCGACTTGGTGCTCAAGGCAATTCGCAGTTTTCCGGGCTCGCGCGTCGCCGCGGCGACGAACTCCCCCTCGGGCCCCGGCACCGTCGACGTCGCATCGAGGAACAGCGCGGCGTCCAGCACCGACCGGGCCAGCGGACCGTTGACGCTCAGGCCGTGCCAGGCGTCGTCGTGCGGCTCCAACGAGACCCGGTCGCGTTGCGGTTTGACGCCAAACAGGCCGCACCAGATCGCCGGAATGCGAATGGAGCCGCCGCCGTCGGAGCCCAGCGCCAGCGGAGCCAGCCCGGCGGCCACCGCGGCGGCGCTTCCGCCGCTGCTGCCGCCCGGCGTGCGCTTGAGGTTCCACGGGTTGCGGGTGGCACCGAAGGTCAGCGACTCGGTGTAGGGGAACATCATCAGCTCGGGCACGTTGGTTTTGCCGATGATGACGGCACCCGCGGCGCGGAGCCGGTGCACCACCTCCGCGTCGGAGGCCGCCGCCGGCCCGTGCCCGCCGCTGCCGTACGTCGTCACCTCGCCGGCGACGTCCACATCGTCCTTTATCGCGATCGGAACCCCGAGCAGCGGCAGCCGCTCGCCCGCGTCCAGCCGCTCCTGCGCGGCGGCCGCCTCATAGCGCGCGCTGTCGGGGAGAACGACGCGGTAGCAGCGCAGCTGGCTGTCCAGCCGCGCGATCCGGTCCAGGTAGATCTCGAGCAGCTCGGGCGCCGTCAGTTCACCGTCGGCCAGCATCCGCGCCTGGGCGGCCGCGCCTGCGAAGGCAACGTCGCGAGCGTCCACTGCGGCAGCGTATCCCCCGCTTCGGGCCAGCCAGTACCGTGGGCGACATGTCCTGCGTGTTCTGTGCGGTCGTCGCCGGGGAGGCCCCGGCCATCCGGATCTTCGAGGACGACGACTTCCTGGCGATCCTCGACATCCGCCCCTTCACCCGCGGACACACGCTGGTGATCCCCAAACGGCACAGCGTGGATCTGACCGATACGCCGCCGGAGACGCTGGCCGGCATGATCACCATCGGCCAACGGATCGCCCGCGCCGCCCGCGCGACCGAATTGGCCGACGCGACCAACATCGCCATCAACGACGGCAGCGCCGCCTTCCAGACGGTATTCCACATCCACCTGCACGTCCTGCCCCGCCGCAACGGCGACAAGCTCTCGGTCGCCAAGGGGATGCTGCTGCGGCGCGACCCCGACCGCGAAGCCACCGGGCGCATCCTGCGGGAGGCACTGGCCCGCATCGACGCCAGCCAGTAATACTGGGCGAATGGCGCTTCCGTCCTGGGTCGAGCAAGGGTTACTGCCCCAGATTCTGCGTGTGCACGACAACGTTTATCGCAAGACGAACGGTTGGATCGGTCACCGCATGCTGTTGATACCGAGCCTGCTGCTGCACACCGTCGGCGCCAAGACGGGCCAGGCCCGAACGGCGGCGCTCACCTACGCCCGCGACGGCGACGACTACCTGATCGTCGCGTCCAAGGGGGGCGACCCGCGCGCACCCGGCTGGTATCACAACCTGCGCAAGAATCCGGACGTCGAGATCAACGTCGGCCCCAAGCGTTTCGCCGTGACGGCCCGGCCGGTGCTGCCGGACGACCCCGACTACGCGCGGCTGTGGCAGATCGTCAACAAGAACAACGGCGACCGGTACAAGGCCTACCAGAGCAAGACCTCGCGGCCGATTCCGGTCGTGGTCCTGACGCGGCGCTGACCCGAAGCCAGCGTGGAGGTTTATTCTCCACTAGCACGCGGTGAACAGTTAGCTCACCGCACGGCGGGATCGGCTGGAGCGGGCATGAAACCCTGGGCGGGAAATCCCTGGCGGCGGCTCGGGGTTTCCGCACGCCTCGGATGGCTGCACGCCGCTACGTACAGTTTCGCGGCCGCGCTGGTGGTCGCCTCCTCCGTCGCCGGCTGGGAGGGGGCGTACGCGACCCGGCCGGTCGACGAGATCGCCCTCGCGATTTGTTTGCTGTTCGGGGCGGCGTGCTCGGGGCATGCGGCGCGCGCCGCGACCGGCCGCCAGCGGTACGGCTGGCTGGCGATGGTGACGGCCCTGCTGGGCTGGGCGGTCGGGGAGGTCATCTGGGCGGTCTACGACGTGCGGCCGAGGGTCGCGCACGCCACGGACCCCGCCGCCGCCGAGATCGTGCTGCTGCTGTGGCCGTTCGGCGCCATCGCGGCTCTGGTGCTGTTGTCGCGCGTGTCCCGCAACAGCCCGCGGCGACTGGTGCTGGACGGGCTGATCGTGGCGACGTCGCTGTTCGTGGTCTCGTGGGTGTTCGTGCTCGACAAGCAGCTCAGCGAGGACACCGGGTCGCGGGTGACGACGGTCGCCGAGGTGTTCAACGACGTCGTCCTGCTGACCATGGCGATCCTGCTGCTGGCGCGGGGCGTTTCCGGCGACATCCCGAGCCGGAACCTGCTGGCCGGCGGCGTCGCGACGATCAGCGTCTCCGACATCGCCATGGTCTTCAAGACGGGTATCGGTAGCTATCAGGTCAGCGACCTGGTCGACCTGGGCCGGGTCGCCGGGTTGGGAATGATCGCGATGGCCGCGCTGGCCAGCGTCAATGAGTCGCCGCTGCCGACGTCGCGCGCCGAGGAGATCCGGTCGCGAACCCGCCTGTGGTTGCCCTACCTGCCCCTGCTGCTGGCCTCCGCGGTCGGCTTGGGCCGCGCGGTGGGCTACATGGCGCACGGGCCGCTGCTGTTCGCGCTCGGGGTTCTGGTGGCGGCGGTGCTCGCGCGGCAGCTCGTGGTGTTGAGGGAGAACCAGAGCCTGTTGGCCGAGGTCGCGCGGGAGGCGTTTCGCGACAGCCTGACGGGTCTGGCCAATCGCGCCTATTTCTTGCAGCGGCTGGAAGAGGCCGTCGCCCGCCGGAGTCGGGAGCCCGCGCCCATCGGGGTGTTGAGCCTGGACCTTGACGACTTCAAATCGGTCAACGACGCCCTCGGCCATCCGGCCGGCGACGAATTGCTGGTTCAGGTCGCCGGGCGGCTCACCGCCGTCCTGGACGGCGAGTGCGTCACCGCTCGCCTCGGCGGCGACGAATTCGCCGCGCTGTTGGAGGGTTCCGTCGAGGAGTCGCAGGCCGCGGCGGAACGAGTGCTCAAGGCGTTCGACAGCCCGATCGTGATCGACGGCGTCCCGATCCCGGTGCGACCCAGCGTCGGCTTCACGGTGGCCGCCGCCGGGACGGACTGCAACGTCGAACAACTGCTGCGCCACGCGGACCTGGCCATGTACACGGCGAAACGCGAAGGCGGGCAATGCGTTCGCAGCTTCGTGCCCGACCTTCCGCTCGCGTACTCGTTCGCGACGGCCCAGAACACCGAACCGGCCGAGGGGGCGGCCGGGCTCGCGGAGGCCGGGACCGAGCCGGCGCTCAGGCGGGTCGTCGAGGTGGCGACGCCAAGACCGGCGCAACCGCCCGACAGTATCGACGGCATTCGGTGGCCACCGACGCCGATCCGGATTGCCTTGGCCGTCTTGGCAATTGGTGTCGTCTCGTTCACCGTGACCAGCCTCCTCTTCCCGAACGCCAGCCACAGCGTCTTCTTCGCCAAATCCCTGTATTCGGCGTTGAACCTGCTGGCGGCCGCGCTGATCGCCGTCCGCGCGTACCGACTCAGGGCCGACCGGCTCGCGTGGTCGCTGATCGCCGCCGGCATGGCAGTTTCGGCGCTCGGTGACGTCGTCTACGCGGTGTGGGTGCCCAACGGCCAATCCCCATCGGTCGCGGACCCGGAATACCTGGCGTTCTATCCGTTCGTCTTCGCCGGCATCTTGCTGCTGATGCGATCGCACCTGCGGCGGGTGCCGATGCCCATCCGCCTCGATTCCCTGGTCTGCGCGTTGGCCGTGGCGGCCGTGGGGGCGGCGCTGCGGGCCGGACCCATGCACGCCGCCGCGGCCCGGGTGCCGGCGACCGTGCTGGTGGGTCTGGTCTATCCGTGGGGTGATCTGGTGCTGCTGGCCCTGGCCGTCGGCATGCTGCCACTTTTGGGCTGGCGCAACGAATTTCGCTGGGCCTTCCTCGTCGCCGGGCTGGTGGGTTTCGCGATCGCGGACACCGCCTACCTCTTCGAGACTTCGGCGGGCTCGTACCGGGTGGGCACCACGCTGGACGCGCTCTGGCCGGCGTCGTCGCTGCTGGTGGCGATCGCCAGCTGGGCGCGCTGGTCGTCGGCGGCGCCGACGCCGCGGCGCGGCCTCGCCTCCTACGCGGTGCCGGTGACGTGCACCGTCGTCGCGCTAGGCGTCGCGGTCCTGGGGCACAATTCGCGGCTCGCCTCGACCCTGGCCGCGCTGAGCCTCGTCGCGGTCGCCGCGCGGTTCTCGGTGACTTTCCGGGACGTCAGCCTGCTGGCCGAAAGCCACAAGCAGGCCATGACGGACCAGTTGACCGCCCTGCCCAATCGTCGCTCGCTGGCGACCGCCCTGACCGCGCTGTCGACGTCGGCGTCGCCGGGCAAGGCGTCGTCGCGCCGCGCGCTGCTGTTGCTGAACCTGCACAGGCTCCGGGAGATCAACGACTCCGTCGGCCGCCACTTCGGTGACGAGCTGCTGTGGCACATCGCAAACCGACTCACGCACAACGCCCGTCGCGACGATCTGCTCGCGCGGGTGAGCGACGAAGAATTCGCGATCCTGCTGGGCGAGGGGTCGGACCTGGCCGCCGCGCGCGGCCAGGCGGGCCGGCTGCTCGAAGGCATGAGCATCCCGTTCGAGTTGGATGCGATCAGTGTGCAGATCGAAGCCTGCATCGCGATCGCGCTGTACCCCGACCATTGCGACCATCCGCAGGAGCTGTTGAATCGCGCCGAGGCGGCGATCCCGCACGCCAAGTCCGCGATCAGCAAGATCGCGGTGTACGAGTCCTCCTTCGAGATGGATCGCGACCACGATCCCAACCTGGTTCGCGAGCTGCGCGCCGCGCTGATCGACGGCGACCAACTGACGGTGCATTACCAGCCCAAGGTCAACGCGGCCGACGGGAGCGTTCACAGCGTCGAGGCGCTGCTGCGCTGGCAACACCCGACCCGCGGCCTGCTGTTGCCCGAGGAATTCCTGCCGACCGCCGAACGCGCCGGCCTGATGCGCACGGTCGCCAACCGCACCATCAACCTCACGCTCGAGCAGATTCGCTCCTGGCGCGACGGGGGGATCCCGCTGGCGGTCGCGGTCAACCTGTCGACGACCAACCTGCTCGACCTCGACCTCGCGGTCACCATCGAACGGCTGCTGCGCACTCACGGTTTGCCGGCCGACGCACTGATCATCGAGATCACCGAGAGCGCCCTGGTCGACTCGGATCGCTCCCGCAACACCGTCGCCGCCCTGCAGGTTCTCGGGGTTCGCATTTCGGTGGACGACTACGGCACCGGATGGTCGTCGCTGGCCCGCCTGCAGGACGTGTCGGTCGACGAGCTCAAGCTGGACCGGCGATTCGTGGCGCGGCTGGCGCAGGACCCCCGATCGGTCGCCATCGTCGAGTCCACCGTGGACCTGGCGCAGAACCTGGGCGCCGATCTGGTCGCCGAGGGGGTCGAGGACGAGGCCACGCTGCGCGCGCTGCGACGTTACGGCCGCATCATCACCCAGGGCTTCGTGCACAGTCCGCCGTTGCCGCCGGACGAGCTGCGGCGCTGGATCACCGGCCGGATGTCGGCCGCCGAGGATGTCGATCCCGACCGGTCCGCCGTGACGGACTAGAACAGTTCCTTGGCCAGCAATTCCAGGGTCGCCACCCGCGCCGGCCCGGTGGCCGGGTCGGTGCCGCGGCGGGCCGAGGCGACCGGGTTGACCATCACCTCGTCGACGTCGAACCGCTGCGCAAGGGCCCGCAGCTGTTCGGCGGCCTCGGCCGGCGTGCCCAGGACCGCGCGTCGCAGCCCGCTTTCCACGATGTGCTGTTGCTGCGGCGTCAGCTCCGCGCCTTGCGCCTCCTCGACCAGCGGCACCGGCCCGAGGGGCTGGCCGGTGCGCAGCTTCGCCATGATCTGCAGGTTCGGCAACATCAAAGCCGTTGCCTCGTCCCGGGTTTCGGCCACGGCGGCGTTGACGGTAAGGAATGTCACCGGCTCGGCCGCGACGGCGCTCGGCTTGAACCGGGACCGGTAGACCTCGAGGGCCTCCTCGGTTCCGTTGCCGGAGAAGTGATGTGCGAACACATACGGAAGCCCCTTGGCGGCGGCCAGGTGCGCCGAGTACATCGACGAGCCCAGCAGCCACAGCCGCGGCTCGCCGGCCGCCGCTGGGGTGGCCTTGAGCCGGTAGTCCCCCGAGCGCAGCGGCACCACCACGCCGCGCGCGCTCATCAGCGCCGCGACGTCGTCGAGGTAATCGGGGAAGCGCTCGATGTCTTCGTCGCCGCGACTCCCCCGCAAGGCGTATGACGTGACGGGGTCGGAGCCGGGCGCCCGGCCGATGCCCAGGTCGATGCGGCCGGGGGCGGCGGCCTCCAGCAGCGCGAACTGCTCGGCCACCGCCAGCGGCGCGTGATTGGGCAGCATCACACCGCCGGACCCCAGCCGCAGCTGCGTGGTCTGCGCGGCCAGGTAGGCGATCAGCACCGGCGGGCTGGTGGCGCCGACGGACGGCATGTTGTGGTGCTCGGCGACCCAGTACCGCGTGAAACCCAGCCGATCCGCGGCCTGCGCCAGCTGCACGGTCGCCGCGAGCGCGTCGGCGGTCGTCTGGTCCGTGCGCACCGGGACCAGATCAAGGACGGAAAGTCGCACGTTGGCGTCAACGCCCTTCGGCTCGCGAACGTTCCCGGCTCGGTGGCGCGAGCAGACACAAAATCGCACGCCCGCGCGGCGTGGCGGGTGATTTTGCGTCTGCTCGGCCGAAGGGCTGTCAGTAGTCCTTGAGGGTTATCGAGCTGACGATGCGGTCGAAGACCTCCTGCGGTATCGGCGCCCCGCCCGGGATGTTGTCGACCACCAGCCACTGGTTGCGCTTGACGTAGTCGTTGAACTCCTTGTGGTAGTTGGCGAACCCGAGTTCGTAGTCGTCACCCGCGGCCGCCAGCTCGCCGGCGAGAATGTAGGCGCCCAGCAGGGCGACGCTGGTGCCCTGGCCCGACAACGGCGAGCAGCAGTATCCGGCGTCGCCGACCAGCGCGACCCTGCCCTTGGACCAGCGATCCATTTTGATCTGCGACATCTCGTCGAAGTAGAAATCGGGGGCGCTGCGCATGTATTCCAGCAGCTGGGGACGCACCCACCCGTCGTCGGCCATCCGCCGTTCCAGCTCGGCGAACTGCGCCGCGGTGTCGCGGTAGTCGATCCGCAGGTCGGCGTCCATGAAGCCGAGCATGGCCCGCGCCTCGGTGTTGTTGCGCGCGCTGTAGATCCCGGCCATGGTGGCGTCCCCGTAATGCCAGGTTTGCCAGTGGTCCAGGTCGAGGAAATTGGGCACCGTGAAGATCGCCGCGTGAGTGCCCAGCCGCTCGATGAACTGCTCCTCGGGGCCGAACACCAACCGGCGCACGTTGGAGTGCAATCCGTCGGCGCCGATGACCAAGCCGAAGCTGCGCGCGGGGGCGCGTTCGAAGGTGACGTTGACGGCCTCCCCGTCGTCGTCCAAACCCGTGATGGTGTCGTCGAAGATGTATTCGGCCGTCCATTGGCTTGCGCCGTAAAGCAATTCGACCAGATCATCCCGCAGCAGCTCGATATCGGGGTTGTCGATGAGCCCTCCGGTAGGGGTGGACTCCGTGTCGCGGGACAGTTCGTTGCCGTCGCGGTCGACGACGGAAGCGCCCCGAATTTGCGTCTTGCGCTTCTGGGCGGCGGCCAGCAGGCCCATGCGTTCCAGCACCCCCAGCGCGGGCCCGCGCACGTCGATCGCCTGACCGCCCGGCCGCGGCCCGGCGTGGCGCTCCACCACGGTGACCGAATAGCCATGCCGTCCAAGCCAATAAGCCGCCGTCGCACCGGCCACACTGGCGCCGGAAATCAGAACGTCGGTCACTTGATACCTGCCAGCCTCTTTGCGTCGCGGAACACGTCGTCGAGCATTGCTGGTGTCAACCTACCGGTAAACATGTTTTGCTGGCTGGGGTGGTAGCAGCCGAGGAGCCGCACACCGGGCGCGAATTGCGCCACCACCCCGTGGCCGAACCGCGGCTTGCGCATCGCGGTCGCGCCCGGCAGCCGCAGCGCGATTTGCCAGGCGAAGCCGCCCAACGCGACGATCGTCCGCACGTGCTCGGCCACCAGCCGCCATTCGGCCTCCAGCCAGGGCCAGCAGGTGTCCCGCTCCGCCGGCGTCGGGGCGTTGGCCGGGGGCGCGCACCGCACCGGCGCCGCGATGCGAACCCCGTTGGCCCGCAACCCATCCGCAGCGTCCACGCTGGTCGGTTGGTTCACCAGCCCGGCCCGGTACAGCGCCGCGTAGAGCTGGTCGCCGGACCGGTCGCCGGTGAACATGCGCCCGGTGCGGTTGGCGCCGTGCGCGGCGGGCGCCAGCCCCACGATCAGCAGCCGGGGCCGCTCGGACCCCCAGCCGGGCACCGGCCGGCCCCAATACGGCTGGTCGGCGAAGGCGCGGCGTTTCAGCACGGCCACGTCCTCGCGCCAGTCGACCAGCCGCGGGCAGGCCCGGCACACGCTGATCAGGGCGTCGAGTTCGGCGATCGACGCCACGTGCGGCGCCAGCGCGGCGACCTGTGCCGCGTCGGCCGCCACCGGGGTCCGCGGGGTGGCCGGATCCCCCGGCCATCCGCTGCCGGGAACCACCGGGGAATCGAAGGCCTGACCGGTACGAGGGTGGGCGAGCACATGAACATCCTGCAGTAGCCGGAAAAAATCGGTCGCCGCCAATACCGCCTTGGCGCTAGATTCAGCCGCGATATCCCATGAAAAGCGGCGGCCCGACGTTCCTCATCCTGTTCGCCACGCTGACGGCGACTGCGGGTACCGGCATCTCGATCGTCGCGTTCCCGTGGCTGGCGCTGCAGCACCACGACAGCGCCAAGGACGCGTCGATCGTGGCCGCCTGCATGACGCTCCCGCTGGTGGTCGCCACGCTGGTCGCCGGGACCGCGGTGGACTACTTCGGGCGCCGCCGGGTCTCGCTGGTCTCCGATGCGCTGTCCTGCGCGGCGGTGGCCGCCGTGCCGCTGACCGCCTGGTTTTTCGGGTCGGCCGCGATCAACCTGGTCGAGCTGGCCGTGCTGGCGTTTCTCGCCGCCGCTTTCGACCCGGCCGGCACGACGGCGCGCCAGTCGATGCTGCCGGAGGCCGCCGCCCGCGCCGGCTGGTCACTGGACCGCACCAACAGCATCTACGAGGCGATTCTCAACCTCGCGTACATCGTCGGCCCGGGCATCGGCGGTCTGATGATCGCCACGGTGGGCGGCATCAACACGATGTGGGTGACCGCCGGGCTGTTCGGGCTGTCCTTCCTGGCGGTCGCGGTGCTGCGGCTCGAGGGCGCCGGCAGGCCACACCACGCGACCCGGCCCGAGGGGTTGGTGTCCGGCATCGCCGAGGGCCTGCGATTCGTCTGGAACCTGCGAGTGCTGCGCACACTGGGCCTGATCGACCTGGTCGTGACCGCGCTGTACCTGCCGATGGAAAGCGTGCTGTTTCCCAAATACTTTTCCGACCACCACCAACCGGCGCAGCTGGGTTGGGCGCTGATGGCGCTCGGGGTCGGCGGCGTGGCGGGCGCGCTCGGCTACGCGGCACTGTCGAAACACACCCGGCGACGCACGGCGGTGCTGACCGCGACACTGACCTTCGGCGCGGCGACGGTCGGCATCGCGTTCCTGCCGCCGTTGCCGGTCATCCTGGTGCTCTGCGGGGTCACTGGCCTGGTCTACGGGCCGATCCAGCCCATCTACAACTACGTTATGCAGACCCGGGCCCCGCAGCATCTGCGCGGCCGGGTGGTGGGCGTGATGACCGGCCTGATGTACGCCGCCGGGCCGTTGGGGTTGCTGGTGGCGGGTCCGCTGGCCGACGCCGCCGGGCTGCGGGCCACGTTCCTGGCGTTGGCGGTGCCGATCCTGCTGGTCGGCCTCATCGCCTGCGGCCTGCCGTCGCTGCGGGAGCTGGACCGCGCGCCGGAAGTCGCCGCGGATTCCCCGCGGTGATCCGTCACTCGCCGAGGATCTTGCGCTTCTGCTGCTCGAATTCCTCGTCGGTGAGCAGTCCGCCGTCCTTCAGCGCGGCCAGCCGCTCGAGCCGATCGACCGGGTCCGCACTCTGGTGGGCCTGCGCCGCCTGCATCGCGCCGAGCGCCTGCTGTTGCATCTCGGCGCCGCGGCGCATCATCTCGTCGCGGAAGGCGGTGGGGTCGGCGATGGCTCGGCGGATGACGTCGGTCATCGGCATGCCCATGACCTGGGCGCCCGCCAGGTCGGGGCGGGCCGCCGTCACGGCGTCGATGGCCGCGTCGGCCGTGGCGACCGGCCGGTGGTCGAGCTGCACGCGGCTGTGGTCCTTCGGGTCGAACAACACCGCCAGCCTCAGACCCGGCCGCGGCGGGCTCAGCTGAGGTAGCAGCGCGGTGACGCTGGCCTCGAACGGCGCTTCGCCCTCGGGCGTGACCCGCAGCAGCAGCTTCCAGCGAACCTCGGTGTTGTTGACCAGGTTCGGGTTGCCCACGGTGACCGAGATCGCCGACTGCTCGGCGGCCAGGACGTCCGCGATCGCACGGGTGCCGACTTTGCTGAGATCTTTGCGTCCGAACACCGTGCCCCTTCCAGGATCGGTCAACTGTACAGCGCGGACGGGCCCGTAGGATCGGGTCGTGAGTGCTGACGTCCTGGCCGAGCTGATCGCCGGCCTGCCCGACGGGATGGTCGTCACCGACCCGGCCGTGACCGAGGGCTACCGTCAGGACCGCGCCTTCGATCCGTCGGCCGGCAAACCGCTGGCGGTGGTGCGGCCGCGGCGCACCGAGGACGTGCAGACCGTGTTGCGCTGGGCGTCCGCCCACGGGGTCCCGGTGGTGACCCGGGGCGCCGGCAGCGGCCTGTCCGGCGGGGCCACCGCGCTGGACGACGGCATCGTGCTGTCGACGGAGAAGATGCGCGACATCACCGTCGACCCGGTGACCCGCACCGCGGTGTGCCAGCCCGGGCTGTTCAACGCGGAGGTGAAGCAGGCGGTCGCCGAGCACGGCCTGTGGTATCCGCCCGATCCGTCGTCGTTCGAGATCTGCAGCATCGGCGGCAACATCGCCACCAACGCCGGCGGCCTGTGTTGCGTGAAGTACGGCGTCACCACCGACTACGTGCTGGGCATGCAGGTGGTGCTGGCCGACGGCACGGCGGTGCGGCTCGGCGGTCCGCGCTTGAAAGACGTTGCAGGCCTTAGCCTCACGAAGCTGTTCGTCGGCAGCGAGGGCACGCTGGGCGTCGTCACCGAGGTCACGCTGCGGCTGGTGCCCAAGCAGAACGCGTCGAGCATCGTGGTGGCCGGCTTCGCCACGGTCGAGGCGGCCGTCGATGCGGTGCTCGGGGTCACCGCGCGGCTGCGCCCGTCGATGCTGGAGTTCATGGATTCGGTGGCAATCAACGCCGTCGAGGACACCCTGCGCATGGACCTGGACCGCGGGGCGGCCGCCATGCTGGTCGCCGGGTCGGACGAGCGCGGGCGGGCCGGCAGCGAGGACGCCGCCATCATGGCCGCGGTGTTCGCGGAAAACGGTGCGACGGAGGTGTTTTCGACCGACGATCCCGACGAGGGCGAGGCGTTCGTCGCCGCCCGCCGGTTCTGCATCCCCGCGGTGGAGGCGAAGGGGTCGCTGCTCCTCGAGGATGTCGGGGTGCCGCTGCCGGCGCTGGGCGCGCTGGTCACCGGCATCGCTCGCATCGCCGCCGAGCGGGACCTGACGATCTCGGTGATCGCGCACGCCGGCGACGGCAACACGCACCCGCTGATCGTGTACGACCCCGCGGATGCCGCGATGACCGAGCGGGCCCACCTCGCCTTCGGCGAGATCATGGACCTCGCCGTCGGGCTCGGCGGGACGATCACCGGCGAGCACGGCGTCGGCCGGCTCAAGCGGCCGTGGCTGGCCGGCTACCTCGGGCCCGAGGTGATGGATCTCAACCGGCGCATCAAGCAGGCCCTCGACCCGCAGGGCATCCTCAACCCGGGGTCTGGCATCTAGTTCCCGGTGCGCTGGAAGGCCCGCGGGCCGGGCTTTTGGCGACCGGCCGTTTGACATCTAGCGCATGTTGTCGTACGAATGAGACATGGCTGCGGTTATGTCTCACCAGGCGCCCGTCACCTTCGAGCTGGCCACCGCCGACACGTGGCCGAACGCCTGGCCGATGTACCGCGCGCTGCGCGACCACGATCCGGTGCACCATGTCGTGCCGGCCAACCGACCCGACCACGACTACTACGTGCTGTCCCGGCACGCCGACGTGTGGGCCGCGGCGCGCGACCATGAGACCTTCTCCTCCGCGCAGGGGCTGACGGTCAACTACGGCGACCTGGAAATGATTGGCCTGCAAGACAACCCACCGTTTGTGATGCAGGATCCCCCGGTACACACCGAATTTCGCAAACTCGTCTCACGCGGCTTCACGCCACGACAAGTGGAGGCGGTCGAGCCCAAGGTCCGAGACTTCGTCGTCGAGCGCATCGAGGGGTTGCGCGCGAACGGCGGGGGCGACATCGTCGCCGAGCTGTTCAAGCCGCTGCCCTCGATGGTGGTGGCGCACTACCTCGGCGTCCCCGAAGCCGACCGGGCGCAATTCGACTGGTGGACGGACGTGATCGTCGCGGCGAACACCAGCGACAGCGGCCTGGCCGGGGCGCTGGAAACGGTCGGTGACGCGGTCGGGTCGATGATGGCCTACTTCACCGGCCTGATCGAGCGCCGTCGGTCCGAGCCCGAGGACGACACCATTTCGCACCTGGTCGCCGCCGGGGTGGGCGCCGACGGAGACATCGCCGGCACGCTGTCGGTGCTGGCGTTCACGTTCACCATGGTGACCGGCGGTAACGACACCACCACCGGAATGCTCGGCGGCTCAATGCCTTTGCTGCACCAGCGCCCCGATCAGCGGCGGCTGCTTGCCGACGACCTGCGACTGATCCCCGACGCGGTGGAGGAGTTGCTGCGGCTGACCTCGCCGGTGCAGGGGCTGGCCCGCACGACCACCCGCGACGTGACGATCGGCGACACCACCATTCCCGCCGGCCGCAAGGTGCTGCTGCTGTATGGGTCGGCCAACCGGGACGAGCGCCAATATGGACCGGACGCCGGCGAACTCGACGTCACCCGCCGCCCCCGCAACATCCTGACCTTCAGCCACGGCGCGCACCATTGCCTGGGCGCCGCGGCGGCGCGGATGCAATCCCGGGTCGCGCTGACCGAACTGCTCACCCGCTGCCCGGATTTCGAGGTCGACGAGTCCGCGATCGTCTGGTCGGGCGGAAGCTATGTGCGGCGCCCGCTGTCGGTGCCGATCCGGGTGCGGTCCTGATGCCCACCGACTGGCTGGGCGCGCACCGCAGCGAAGCGGCCGCCGACCGGATACTCGACGCGGCCGAGCGGCTCTACACCGAGCGCGACCAGGCCTCGATCGGCATGAACGAAATCGCCAGGGCGGCAGGGTGTTCCCGCGCGACGCTGTACCGGTACTTCGAGAACCGCGAGGCGCTGCGGACCGCCTACGTGCACCGGGAAACGCGTCGGCTCAGCCGCGCGATCAAGGAGCAGATCGGCGGCGTCGACGATCCCCGCGAGCGGCTGGTCGCCAGCATCACCGCCACGCTGCGGATGGTGCGCGACAGCCGCGCGCTGGCGGCGTGGTTCGCCGTCACCCGGCCGCCGATCGGCGCCGAGGTGGCCGGGCAGTCCGAGGTGATCACCGCCCTGGCGGCCGCGTTCGTCGGCTCGCTCGGGCCCGAAGACCCCGCCGTCGTGGAGCGCCGGGCGCGCTGGGTGGTGCGCGTGATCACCTCGCTGCTGCAGTTCCCGGGCCGCGACGAGGCCGACGAGCGGGCGATGATCGAGGAGTTCGTCGTCCCGATCGTGACGCCGGTTTCCGCCCGTCGGTAGGCGCCGCGTCGGCTCAGGTCCGCACGCGGGTGAAGCGGTGCAGAAGCCAGGCCAGCGGGATGGTCAGCACCAGCGTCGCGAGGAACAGGTTCAGCATCGGGCCGGTGTAGACGTGGGCGCGCACGATGTAGACCATCGCGAATTCCATGGTGATCAGGTGGATCAGGAAGATCTCGTAGGAGATCTCCCCCAGCCACACCATCGGCCGGGTGGCCAGCAGCCGGTAGTACCAGCCCTGATCGCCCAACGCGAGCGGCGACACGGCGAGCGCGGCGATCACCGCGTAGAAGCAGGTTTTGAACAAGGCCTCGCTCAGCGTGGCCGGCGATGTGGTGGGCGCGCCGGCGATCGGAGTCGACACGATGAAGTAGCAGACAATGGCCAGCGGTATGGCCACGAACGCGTACCCGCGCACGTTCATCGCCTGCAGCACCGCCAGCAGCATCCCGGCGAGGAACCAGGCCAGGTAGGTGGGCAGCCACAGCCGTGCGCCGTCGGGAAACCAGTGGTCGGTGTGTACGAGCACCAGCCAGGCCGGGCTGATCAGCGTCATCGCGGCCAGCGCGCCCAGCAGCAGTCTCGGCTGCCATTGCCGCCGGCAGACCCACACCAACAGCACGTAGGCCAACACCGGAAGGATCACGTAGAAGGACGCTTCCACCGCGAGGCTCCACATCTGGGTCAGGCCCTGATGCAGATACTTGCCCAGGTAGCCGTTGCAGTAGATCTGCGTCAGCGTCAGGTTGCGCGCCAGGCCCAGCCACGTGTGCCCCGGGTTGGGTCCCGCTTCGCGGAAGTGATACAGCACGTAGGCGAACAGCACCGTGATGATGTAGGCCGGCATGATCCGCCGAACCCGGTGCCACGCATAGCGACTCACCGACGGCCCCGGCGCGCCCGTGGCGGCGGACTTCACCCACGGACGGAACAGCAGGAAGCCGGACAGCACGAAGAAGATCGGCACCCCGATCTCCATCCGGGAACCCACCAGCCCCCAATACCCGTGCGTGTACTTGCCGGTGGTGTAGGCCGCGTGGGTGCCAACCACGAGGAGGGCGGCGACGGCGCGGATGCCGGTCAGCGCCGCGACGCGGTCGACGTGTGCGGTCTGCTCGAGTCCGCCCTGGGCGTCCTGCTCTTCGGACAGGGTCATCCGGTGTGTTTCCTGCGCGGCTTCCCACCCTCCCGGCCGCGGGGCTTGGTCGAAGACCGGTCCGGTTGGAGGTTGATCAGCACTCCCGAGATGCGGGTGTGCTCGAGCTTTTTCAGCGTCGACTTGCCCAGCTTGGCCGGCAATTCCACCAGCGAGAAGTCGGGGCCGATCGCGATGTGGCCGAAATCGCTGCGATGCAGGCCGCCCTCGTTGGCGATGGCGCCCACGATCGCGCCAGGGCCGATCTTGTGGCGCTTGCCCACCGCGATGCGGTAGGTGGCGAAAGACCGGTCCTGCCTTGGCCTTTCGGTACGCTCCCGGCGTTCGGTGTGCCGCTCGCGTCGTTCGCGGGGCGGCTCGGGCGCCATCAGGAACTCTTCGCCGTCGCGGGACTGCAACGCCAGCGCGGCGGCGATGTCGGCCAGCGGCACGTCGTGCTCGCGTTCGTAATCCTCGACCAGCTTGCGGAACAGGTCGATGCCCGGGCGGCCCAGCGCCGCGGTGATGGAATCGGCGAACTTGGCCATTCGTTGGGCGTTGACGTCCTCGACGGTGGGTAGCTCGGCCTCGGTGAGCGTCTGCCGCGTCGCCTTCTCGATCGCCTTGAGCAGGTGGCGTTCTCGCGGAGAGACGAACAACAGCGCGGCTCCCGACCGCCCCGCCCGGCCCGTGCGGCCGATGCGATGCACGTAGGACTCGGTGTCGTGCGGGATGTCGTAGTTGAGCACGTGCGATATCCGCTCGACGTCCAGCCCGCGCGCGGCCACGTCGGTGGCGACCAGGATGTCGATGCCGCCGTCGCGCAGCGCGGCGATGGTCCGCTCCCGTTGGCCCTGCGGGATGTCGCCGTTGATGGCGGCCGCGGAAAACCCTCGGGCGCGCAGTCTTTCGGCGACCTCCTCGGTGGCCTGCTTGGTGCGCACGAAGACGATCATCGCCTCGAACGGTTCCACTTCGAGCACCCGGGTCAGCGCGTCCATCTTGCGCGGCCCGGCGACCTGGATGTAGCGCTGCGAAATGTTCTCGGCCGTGGTGGTTTTGGCCTTGGTGGTGACCTCGAACGGGTCGTGCAGGTATTTGGTGGTGAGCTTGCGGATCGCCGGCGGCATGGTCGCCGAGAAGAGGGCGACCTGTTTGTACTCGGGGGTGTCGGCCAGGATGCGTTCGACGTCTTCGGCGAAGCCCATGGTGAGCATCTCGTCGGCCTCGTCGAGCACCAGGTAGTCCACCCGGGACAGGTCCAGCGTCCCGCGCTCGAGGTGGTCGATCACCCGGCCGGGCGTGCCGACCACGACTTGGGCGCCGCGCCGTAGCCCGGCCAGTTGCACGCTGTACGACGAGCCGCCGTAGATCGGCAGCACGTTGATCTTCGGCAGGTGCGCCCCGTAGCGGCTGAACGCCTCGGCCACCTGCAGCGCCAGCTCCCGGGTGGGCGCCAACACCAGCGCCTGGGTCGCGGTGCTGGTGACGTCGATCTTGGACAGGATCGGGATGGCGAACGCCGCCGTCTTGCCGGTGCCGGTCTGCGCCAGCCCGACGACGTCGGAGCCCGCCATCAGCGCCGGAATCGTCGCGGCCTGGATGCCGGTGGGCGACTCGTAGCCGACGTCGCCGATCGCCCGCAGGACGGCGGGGTGGATCTGCAGGTCGGCAAAGGTCGTAGAGGCAGCCTCGGGCGAGCTGTCCGGGTGGTTCATCGTCCATGGAGTCTAGTGGTGACCGCGAGCTCGGCGGAGCCGAGCGCTGCGGGTCACCACCATCGAGGTCTAGTGGTCAGGCTCGGGTGATCATCGGCACAGTTGCGCGAGGCCCGGCCATGCCTGGCACACCCGGGCGCGCGATGACGGTACGGTGCCCGATGTGTGGTCGCTACCTTGCCGTACCGAGCCACTGACCGGCTCGGCCGCCGTCGCGTTGATCGCCATGACGTTGACCGCCTGTGGTTCGGGAGACTCCACCGTCGCGAAGACGCCGCAGGCCACGACGACCAGCGAGACCCCGTCCATCACCGCCCCGGCCCAGCCGTCCGCCGCCGCACCGCCCGGCAGCGTCGCCGCGCCGGCCGACCCGTGCGCGGTCAACCTCGCGTCGCCCGTCATCGCCAAGGCGGTCTCCGAATTGCCGCGCGACCCGCGCAGCCAGCAACCCTGGAACCCGGAACCACTGGCCGGCAACTACAACCAGTGCGCCCAGCTGTCCGCGGTGATCATCAAGGCCAACACCAACGCCGTGAACCCGACGACCCGCGCGGTGCTGTTCCATCTCGGGCAGTTCATCCCGCAAGGGGTGCCCGACACCTACGGGTTCAACGGCGTCGACCCGGCGCAGACCACCGGCGACACGGTGGCGCTGACCTACCCGAGCGGCATCAACGGGTTGACCACCGACGTCCGGTTCCACTGGAACGGCAATTTCGTCGAGCTGATCGGCAACGCCCCGGGTCGCTAGCCGGAGCCGCCTTTGCGTCGGTCCCCTCCCCTACAGTTGCTGCTGTGTTCGTCACCGGCGACTGCATCGTCTACAGCGCGTCGGATCTCGCCGCCGCCGCGCGATGCGAGTACGCCCTGCTGCGGGATTTCGACGCGAAGCTCGGCCGGGGGTCCGTCGCCACCGCCGAGGACGACCTTCTCGCCCGCACCGCGATGCTCGGAAACGAGCACGAGCGACGCGAATTGGACCGGCTGCGCGCCCAGTACGGCGACGGGCTCGCGATCATCGGCCGCCCGGCCTACACGCCCGCCGGCCTCGCGGCGGCGGCCGAGGCGACCCGAAAGGCCATCGCCGCCGGCGCGCCCGCCGTCTACCAGGCCGCCATGTTCGACGGGCGCTTCGTCGGCTTCGCCGACTTTCTGGTGCGCGACGACGGGCGCTACCGGGTCGTCGACACCAAGCTGGCCCGCTCGGCCAACGTCACCGCGTTGTTGCAGCTGGCCGCCTACGCCGACGCGCTGGCCGCCTCGGGTGTCCCGGTGGCGCCCGAGGCCGAACTGCACCTGGGCGACGGCACGGCCGCGCGCTACCGCGTGCACGATCTAATTCCCGTCTACCGCTCCCAGCGCGCGCGGCTGCAGCGGCTCCTCGATGAGCACCACGCCGGGGGCGCCGCGGTGCGCTGGGACGACGAGGGCGTGGGCGCTTGTTTCCGTTGCCCCCTGTGCACCGAGCAGTTGCAGGCCCACGATGACCTGTTGCTGGTGGCCGGCATGCGAGTGGCCCAGCGGGACAAGCTGATCGACGCCGGAATCGTCACGGTGGCCGCGCTGGCCGGGCACAGCGGCACCGTGGGAGACCTGGCGCCGAGCGCGCTCGGCAAATTGACCGCCCAGGCGAAACTCCAAGTCCGCCAACGCGAAACCGGAACCCCGCACTACGAGATCGTCGATCCGCAGCCGCTGACGCTGCTCCCCGAGCCGGATCCGGGCGACTTGTTCTTCGACTTCGAGGGCGACCCGCTGTGGACCGTCGACGGGCGGGAATGGGGGCTGGAATACCTGTTCGGCATTTTGGAAGCGGGGCCGGCCGGCGCCTTTCGCCCGTTGTGGGCGCACGACCGGGCGGACGAACGCAAGGCCCTGACCGATTTCCTGGCGATGGTGGCCAAGCGGCGCAAGCGGCGGCCGAACATGCACATCTACCACTACGCACCGTACGAGAAGACGGCGTTGTTGCGGCTCGCCGGCCGCTACGGCGTCGGCGAGGATCAGGTCGACGAGCTGCTGCGCAGCGGGACGCTGGTCGACCTTTACCCCTTGGTGCGCAAGAGCATTCGAGTGGGCGCGGAGTCGTTCAGCCTCAAGGCGCTCGAACCGCTCTACATGGGCGCGCAGTTGCGGGCGGGCGACGTCACCACGGCCACCGGTTCGATCACCTCCTACGCCCGCTATTGCGAACTGCGGGCGGACGGCCGCAGCGACGAGGCCGCCTCCGTGCTCAAGGAGATCGAGGACTACAACCACTACGACTGCCGCTCGACGCAGGAACTGCGCAACTGGTTGATGTTGCGCGCCTACGAATCCGGCGTCGTGCCGATCGGCGCCCAGCCCGTGCGGGACGGCAACAGCGTCGAGGACCGCGACCGGCTTTCGGTGACCCTGTCGGCGTTCACCGGCGATGCCGCGGTGGGCGAGCGCACGCCCGAACAGACGGCGGTCGCGCTCCTGGCCGCGGCGCGCGGATACCACCGGCGCGAGGATAAGCCGTTCTGGTGGGCGCACTTTGACCGACTGAACTTCCCCATCGAGGAATGGGCGGACGACACCGACGTCTTCGTCGCCGAGCACGCGTCGGTCAGCGTCGACTGGAACACACCGCCCCGCGCGCGCAAGCCGCAGCGGCGGGTGCGGCTGCGTGGCGAGCTGGCCCGCGGCGAGCTGACGGCCGACGTCTTCGCGCTCTACGACCCGCCGGCCCCGCCCGGCATGGCCGACAATCCCGACCGCCGGGCGGCCGGACGCGCCACCGTGATCGAGGCCGACGATCCGGCGCTGCCCACCGAGGTGACCATCGTCGAACGAGTGGGCAACGACGGCAAGACGTTTCACCAGCTGCCGTTCGCGCTCACCCCGGGCCCGCCGATTCCGACGACCGCGCTACGCGAGTCGATCGAGGCGACCGCCGCCGCCGTGGCGGCCGGCCTGCCTCGGCTACCCCACAGCGCCGTGCTCGACATCCTGCTGCGCCGCGCGCCCCGCACGCGAAGCGGCTCCGCCCTGCCGCGAGGCTCCGACACCGTCACCGACATCACGGCCGCGGTGCTGGACCTGGACTCGTCGTACCTGGCGGTGCACGGGCCGCCGGGGACCGGGAAGACGCACACCGCCGCGCGCGTGATCGGGCGGCTGACCACCGATCACGGCTGGCGCGTCGGCGTGGTCGCGCAATCGCACGCCACGGTGGAGAACCTGCTGGACTGCGTGATCGACGCCGGGCTGGACCCGGCGCGGGTCGCCAAGAAGCGCAACGACCACAGCGCCCCACGCTGGCAGGAAATCGACGGCAACGCCTACGGCACGTTCATCGCCGGCACCCCGGGCTGCGTAGTAGGCGGCACGGCATGGGATTTCGCCAACGCCAACCGAGTGCCGCCGGGCGCCCTGGACCTGCTGGTGATCGACGAGGCCGGCCAATTCTGTCTGGCCAACACCGTCGCCGTGGCGCCGTCGGCGGCCAACCTGCTGCTGCTCGGCGACCCCCAGCAGCTGCCGCAGGTGAGCCAGGGCACCCACCCCGACCCGGTCGACACCTCCGCGCTCGACTGGCTGGTCGAGCGTCGGCGCACCCTGCCGGACGAGCGCGGCTACTTCCTGCACTGTTCGTACCGCATGCATCCCGCGGTCTGCGCCGCGGTCTCCGCGCTGTCGTATGAAGGCAGGCTGCAATCCCACGACTGCACCGCGGCCCGGCACCTCGCCGGATACCCGCCCGGCGTGCGCACGCTGACCGTTGCGCACCACGGCAATTCGACGGAGAGCCCGCAGGAGGCCGACGCGATCGCCGCCGAGGTCAAGCGGTTGCTCGGCGCGCCCTGGACCGACGAACACGGCACGCGACCGCTGAGCGCCTCCGACGTGTTGGTGCTGGCGCCCTACAACGCGCAGGTGACACTCCTGCGCCAACGGTTGGCCGCTGCGGGCCTCGGCGGGGTCCGGGTGGGCACCGTGGACAAGTTCCAGGGCGGGCAGGCACCGGTGGTGTTCGTCTCGATGACCGCCTCCTCCGCGGACGTGGTGCCGCGGGGAATCTCGTTCCTGCTCAACAGGAATCGGCTCAACGTGGCCATCAGCCGGGCCCAGTACGCGGCGGTCATCGTGCGGTCGGCGTCGCTGACCGAGTACCTGCCCAGCACGCCGGCGGGCCTGGTCGACCTGGGCGCATTCCTGGCGCTGACGGAGCCGGCGTGACGACCGGCCGCTAGCCGCCCGCCGAGTGCCGACCGTAACCGGTCGGCTCGTCGTCGGCATCGCGACGGGTGCCTCGCGGCAGGCCGTTCGGCCGTTGCGGTGGCGGTGCGGGCCGGTAGGCGCGCGCCGAGAGCTCGGTGACGGGACGCAAGCGCTGCCGCCCGTCGGCATGAGAGCCGTTGCGCGCGAACCCGATTGGTTCGCTCGGCCGAAGCGGGACCGCCCGCGGACCCCGCCGTGCGGGGGCCGGGCGCTGGCGCGGATCGGCCGCCGGCGGGGCGCCGCTTCGGCGCCCAGCCGCGGGGGTCGCCTCGGGCTCGCGCAGGAGGATGAATTCGACGTACTCGTCGTCGTCGTAGTCGTCGTCCACCACGTCGGTGGCCCCGTGCGGGTCACCGGCCACGGCCGATCGCGCGAAGCCGAGCAGGAACAGCGCGGCGATGATGCCGAACAGCGCGATGAAGGCCGGCAGCAGCACCGATTGCGACATGGCGGACGCGAACGGGTCGCGCAGGAACTCGGGCAGCTGCAAGCTGGGCGTCTCCTCGCCCCCGGATACCGGCTGCGCCGGCATCTCGGCGCCGATGCGCGACGTCATGAACGCGGCCATGCCCGCGCTGCCGAGCACCGCGCCGAGCTGGCGCACGGAGTTGTAGACCGCCGATCCCGCGCCGGCGAGGCGTGGCGGCAGATTCCGGGTGGCGGTGGCGGTCAGCGGCGACCACACGAACGCCATGCCGACGCCCGTCGCGAAGAACGGCAGCACCAGCCGCCAGATCGGCGTGGCCGGCGACATCTCGAAGGCCAGCCAGGTCAGGGCGATCGCCAGCACCGAGAAGCCGAAGCCCAGGACCGGCCGCGGATGATATTTGTCGACCATCCTGCCGACGAACGGCGCGAACACGCCGTTGGCGATCGCCATCGGCGCGATCAGCAAGGCCGAGCGGGTCGGCGACAGCCCGCACACGGCCTGCGCGTAGAACGTCAGCGGCAGCATCATCGCCGTCGCGGCGAAGGAGATGATCGCCACCCCGACGTTGCACAGCCCGAAGTCGCGGTCACGAAAGATCGCCAGGGGAATCAGCGGCTCGTCGGTGTTCATCGACTGCCAGAACACGAACACCGTCATGAACCCGATGCCGGCGACGATCATCGCCCAGATCCAGGGTTGCCAATGCGCGGCCTGGCCCTGCTGCAGCCCGAACACGATGAGGAACATCCCCGCACCCGACAGCGCCACCCCCGCCAGGTCGAACCGATGCGACTGGGTGGGCAGCACCGGGACCAGCCAGTAGGCCAGCGCGAGCCCCAGCACGCCGATGGGGACGTTGACGAAGAAGATCCACTGCCAGCCCAGCCCGTCGACCAGCACGCCGCCGGCCAGCGGACCGACCAGGCTGGCGACGCCGGCGGTGGCGCCCCACAGGCTCACCGCCACGCCGCGCCGCTCCGGCGGGAAGATCCGGGTGATCGTCGACAGGGTCTGCGGCGTGAGCACCCCGGCGCCCACGCCCTGCACGACCCGGGCCGCGATCAGCATGGCGGCGCTGCCCGACAGCCCGCACCACACCGAGGCGACGGTGAACACCACCAGGCCGATCAGGTACATGTTCTTGGTGCCGAATCGGTCGCCGAGCCGCCCGGCCACCAGCAGCACGACCGCATAACCCAGCAGGTAGGCGCTGGTCACCCAGATCACCGTGTCGTAGCCGATGTGCAACTTGGTCATGATCGTCGGGTTCGCGACGGCGACGATGGTCGAGTCGACCATGATCATGAAGAAGCCGATCATCATCGCCCAAAGCGCGTTCCAGGGCCGCTGGGAGTGCGGCGAATTCTGGGTGAGGAAGTTCCAGCGCTTGGTGAGGTGGGCTGGGTTGGGCGCCGCGCGCCCGGTCCCCCCGGGCGACGAAGGCGTCGCCGTGGTCATCTACCCACCTCGTTTCAGCTCCCGACGATGCCCGCTTCGACCGGCCCGGGCCGCCACAGACATCCAGCCTGCATTATTGCCGCTGGGGCACTTCGGGGCAGCCACGGATTCCATCCGGGGTGCACCGGGGGAAGGTTTGATGTTCGGTCGGCGTTGCGCGGCGGGCACGTTAGCCTGGTAGGACGCCATTTGCAGGAGAGGCAAGATGCGGGCCCGACGGAAGCGGTCTTCGAACCGGATTTTTAGCATGTCGCACGCGGATCAGGCGCCTGCGCCCACCAACGGCCGGCCCAAGATGTCCTCGCGGGCATTGGCCCAGGTCATCGAGCGAAGCTCGCGGATCCAGGGCCCGGCGGCCGAGGCCTATGTGACCCGGCTGCGCAACGCGCACCCGAACAGCGGCCCGGCCGACATCCTCGCCAAGCTGCAGAAGCGCTACGTGGGCATGGTGACGGCCAGCGGCATGGCGGTGGGCGCCGCGGCGACCATCCCCGGCATCGGCACGTTGAGCGCGCTGTCGGCGGCCGCGGCGGAGACGGTGACGTTCCTGGAAGCCACGGCGTTCTTCGTGTTGGCCGTCGCGGTTGTCCACGACATCCCCGCCGACCACCGCGAACGGCGCCGCGCCCTGGTGCTGTCGGTGCTGGTCGGCGACAACAGCAAGGAGGCGGTCACCCAGCTGTTCGGCCCGGCCCGCACCAACGGCGGCTGGATCTCCGAGAGCGTGGCCGCGGTCCCGCTGTCGTCGATGTCGCGGCTGAACTCGCGGCTGCTCAAGTCGTGGGTCAAGCGGTACACGCTGCGCCGCGGCGCCCTGATGTTCGGCAAACTGCTGCCGGTGGGCATCGGCATCGTGGTCGGCGGCGTCGGCAACTACTTCGCGGGCAGGAAGATCGTCCGCAACGCCAACCGGGCCTTCGGCGCCCCACCGGTGCGCTGGCCGCGGGCGCTGCACCTGGTGCCGCCGTTCCACGAAGCCGGCTAGCGAACGGCGATCGGGTGCTACCCCCGTCTCCCTGGCGAATCGCCGGCGAAAGGTTAGCCTTTATAGGGCGGAAACGTTGAGCATCGCCAGCGGTGTGACATGCTCCACAATCCGGGTCGGAAAACGCACAGGCGCCACGCAGCAGCTGCGAAAGCGCTTGCAGGACAGAGGAATTGAGGCGAACGGCGGTCGTGAGCAACATTAGTTCACCATTCGGGCAAAACGAATGGCTGGTCGAGGAGATGTACCGCAAGTTCCGCGATGACCCCTCGTCGGTCGATCCGAGCTGGCATGAGTTCCTGGTTGACTACAACCCCGAGTCGACGGGCGAACCCGCGTCCAGCGCCGGGGACGGCCAGGCCGCCCCGAGCCCGCCGCCCGCAAAGCCCGCCCAACCGGCCACCCAGATCGCTGCGCCCGCCCCGCCGGCGGGCGGCGACGGCAACGGCGCCTCCGCCGCGGCGCCGGCCAGACCGAAAGCCCCGACCCCCCCGCCCGCCGAAGGCGACGAGCTGCAGACGCTGCGCGGCGCCGCGGCCGCCGTCGTCAAGAACATGTCCGCCTCGCTCGACGTGCCGACCGCCACCAGCGTCCGCGCCGTTCCGGCCAAGCTGCTGATCGACAACCGGATCGTCATCAACAATCAGCTCAAGCGCACCCGCGGCGGCAAGATTTCCTTCACCCACCTGCTGGGCTACGCGCTGGTGCAGGCGATCAAGCAGTTCCCCAACATGAACCGGCACTACGCCGAGATCGACGGCAAGCCCACCGCGGTCACGCCGGCGCACACCAACCTCGGGCTGGCGATCGACCTGCAGGGCAAGGACGGCAAACGCTCGCTGGTGGTGGCCGGCATCAAGAAGTGCGAGACCATGCGCTTCGCGGAATTCGTCTCCGCCTACGAGGACATCGTGCGGCGTGCCCGCGACGGCAAGCTGACCGCCGAAGACTTTGCGGGCGTGACGATTTCGCTGACCAACCCCGGCACCATCGGAACCGTGCACTCGGTGCCGCGGCTGATGAGCGGCCAGGGCGCCATCATCGGCGTCGGCGCCATGGAATACCCCGCCGAATTCCAGGGCGCCAGCGAGGAGCGCATCGCCGAGCTGGGCATCGGCAAGCTGATCACGCTGACCTCGACCTACGACCACCGCATCATCCAGGGCGCGGAGTCCGGCGACTTCCTGCGCACCATCCACGAGATGCTGCTCTCGGACGCGTTCTGGGACGAGATCTTCCGCGAACTGGGCAACCCGTACCTGCCGGTGCGGTGGAGCACCGACAACCCGGACTCGATCGTCGACAAGAACGCCCGGGTGATGGAGCTGATCACGGCTTACCGCAACCGCGGCCACCTGATGGCCGACATCGACCCGCTGCGGTTGGACGGCAGCCGGTTCCGCAGCCACCCCGACCTGGAAATCCTCAACCACGGCCTGACGCTGTGGGACCTCGACCGGGTGTTCAAGGTCAACGGCTTCGCCGGTTGCGAATACAAGAAGCTGCGCGACGTGCTGGGCCTGCTGCGCGACGCCTACTGCCGCCACATCGGCGTGGAATACACCCACATCCTCGACCCCGAGCAGACGGCATGGCTGGAGGAGCGCGTCGAGACCAAGCACGTCAAGCCGACTGTGGCGCAACAGAAATACATCCTGAGCAAGCTCAACGCCGCGGAGGCCTTCGAGACGTTCCTGCAAACCAAATACGTTGGGCAGAAGCGGTTCTCGCTGGAGGGCGCGGAAAGCACCATCCCGCTGATGGATGCCGCGATCGACCAGTGCGCCGAGCACGGCCTGGACGAGGTGGTCATCGGGATGCCGCACCGCGGCCGGCTCAACGTGCTGGCCAACATCGTCGGCAAACCGTACTCGCAGATCTTTTCCGAGTTCGAGGGCAACCTCAACCCATCGCAGGCCCACGGCTCCGGTGACGTCAAGTACCACCTGGGCGCCACCGGTGTGTACCTACAGATGTTCGGCGACAACGACATTGCGGTGTCGCTGACCGCCAATCCGTCGCACCTGGAAGCCGTCGACCCGGTGCTGGAGGGGCTGGTCCGGGCCAAGCAGGACCTGCTCGACAGGGGGGCGGACGACACCGACGGAAAGAGCTTCTCGGTGATGCCGATGATGCTGCACGGCGACGCCGCCTTCGCCGGCCAGGGGGTCGTGGCCGAGACGCTGAACCTGGCGAACCTGCCCGGCTACCGCGTCGGCGGCACCATCCACATCATCGTGAACAACCAGATCGGCTTCACCACCGCGCCGGAGTTTTCGCGGTCCAGCGAGTACTGCACGGACGTCGCGAAAATGATTGGCGCACCGATCTTCCACGTCAACGGCGACGACCCGGAGGCGTGCGACTGGGTGGCGCGCTTGGCCGTGGACTTCCGGCAGCGGTTCAAGAAGGACGTCGTCATCGACATGCTGTGCTACCGCCGGCGCGGGCACAACGAGGGCGACGACCCGTCGATGACCAACCCCTACATGTACGACGTCGTCGACACCAAGCGCGGCGCCCGCAAGAGCTACACCGAAGCCCTGATCGGCCGCGGCGACATCTCGCTGAAGGAGGCCGAGGACGCGCTGCGCGACTACCAGGGCCAGCTGGAGCGGGTCTTCAACGAGGTGCGCGACCTGGAGAAGCACGGCGTACAGCCCAGCGAATCCGTGGAGGCCGACCAGATGCTTCCGGCGGGCCTGGCCACCGCGGTGGACAAGGCGCTGCTGTCCCGCATCGGTGATGCGTTCCTGGCCCTGCCGGAGGGCTTCAGCGCGCACCCGCGGGTGCAGCCGGTGCTGGAAAAGCGCCGCGAGATGGCCTACGAGGGCAAGATCGACTGGGCCTTCGGCGAACTGCTGGCGCTGGGTTCGCTGGTGGCCGAGGGCAAGCTGGTTCGGCTGTCGGGCCAGGACACCCGCCGCGGCACGTTCTCCCAGCGGCATTCGGTGATCATCGACCGCCACACCGGCGAGGAGTTCACGCCGCTGCAGCTGCTGGCGACCAACGCCGACGGGACCCCCACCGGCGGCAAGTTCCTGGTCTACGACTCACCGCTGTCGGAGTACGCGGCCGTCGGCTTCGAATACGGCTACACCGTGGGCAATCCGGACGCCCTGGTGCTGTGGGAGGCGCAGTTCGGCGACTTCGTCAACGGCGCGCAGTCGATCATCGACGAGTTCATCAGCTCCGGTGAGGCCAAGTGGGGCCAGCTGTCCAACGTGGTGCTGTTGTTGCCGCACGGCCACGAAGGGCAGGGCCCCGACCACACCTCCGGCCGCATCGAACGCTTCCTGCAGCTGTGGGCGGAGGGTTCGATGACGATCGCGATGCCGTCGACGCCGTCGAACTATTTCCACCTGCTGCGCCGGCACGCCCTCGACGGTGTTCAGCGGCCGCTGATCGTGTTCACGCCGAAGTCGATGCTGCGCAACAAGGCCGCCGTCAGCGACATCAGGGACTTCACCGAGATCAAGTTCCGCTCGGTTCTCGAGGAGCCGACGTACGAGGACGGCGTCGGCTCCTCGAGAACCGAGCGGAACTTGAT
>NZ_LATC01000061.1:0-30519 GCF_001414075.1 Mycobacterium sp. UM_11
CCCCGCCGGCCAGCGCCAGGTCACACTCGCCGGCGCGCAGCGACCGCGCCGCCAGGTGCAGGGCCACCAACGACGACGAGCAGGCGGTGTCCACCGACACGGCCGGGCCCTCCAGGCCCAGCGCGTAGGCCACCCGGCCCGAGGCCACGCTCAGCGTCGAACCGCGCAGCCCGTAGCGCTCCAGGTGTCCGGGCACCCGCCCCTGCCCGCCATAGGACCCGTGGAAGATCCCGGCGAACACCCCCGTCGGCGACCCGCGCAGCGCGGCGGGGTCAATCCCGGCCCGCTCCAACGCCTCCCAGGACACCTCCAGCAACAGGCGTTGCTGCGGGTCCATCGCCAGCGCCTCGCTGGGGGCGATGGAGAAGAACGCGGCGTCGAAGTCGGCCGCGTCGGCCAGGAACCCGCCGCACCGGGCGTAGGACTTTCCGACCGCGTCGGGGTCCGAATCGAACAGGCCCGCCAGGTTCCAGCCCCGGTCGGTCGGGAACTCCGAGACCACGTCGCGGCCCTCGACAACCATCTGCCACAGCGCCTCCGGGGAATCCACCCCGCCGGGGTACCGGCAGCCCATCCCGACCACCGCGACGGGTTCGGTTGCGGCGGCGAGGTATTCGCGGGCCTCGCGCTTGAGCCGCTCGTTCTCCTTCAGCGATGCGCGCAGGGCCCTGACGAGCTCGTCGGAGTCGCCGGTCATGAGTCGCGGCCTGGGCGAGAAAGCGGGGTCATCGGTTCCATCGGTGAATCTTGGGGAGGCACAAGCAGAAACGCCCTGTCAGTGCCAGCGCAACAATACGAGCTCGGAGCAGAATCCGGGACCCATCGCGATCATCAGGCCGGGGCTTTCGCTGGGCGGCGGCTTGGCCAGGGTGTCCCGCAGCACGTGCAGCACCGAGGCCGAGGACAGGTTGCCGATCTCGCCGAGCGAGCGCCAGGTCAGTTCGAGCGCGTCCGGCGGCAGGCTCAGGCTCGCGTTGATCGCGTCGATGATCTTGGGGCCCCCGGGGTGGCTGACCCAGGCGCCGATGTCGGTCGTCGTCAGCCCGTGCGCGCCGAGGAACCCGGCGACGTCGCGCTCGATGTGCTCCTCGACCACCTCGGCCAGGTCCTTGGCCAGGACGAGCTCGAACCCGGCGGCGCCGACGTCGTAGCCCATGGTCCGCAGCGAATCGGGGTACAGCTTGCTGCGCGAGTCCAGGATGGCGGGCCCGCCGGCGGCGACCTTCTCGGCACGGCGCTCGCCGACCGCCACCACGGCGCCCGCCCCGTCGGCGAACAGCGCGCTGCCGACCAGGCCCGGCAGCGACGGCTTGTATCCCGGGTAGGTCAGCGAGCAGAGCTCGACCGAGATCAGGGCCGCGGCGGCGTCCGGCGCCCCGCGCAGGTAGTCGTTCAGCCGGGCCACGCCCGCGGCCCCGGCCACGCAGCCCAGCCCGAACAGCGGCACCCGGCGCACGTCGTCGCGCAGGCCCAGCCGGCCCGCGATCCGCGCGTCCAGGGAGGGCACCGCCAGGCCGGTGACCGTCGTCGTGATCAGCACGTCGAGGTCCTGGGGCCGCAGGCCGGCCTCGTCCAGGGCGCCCGACAGCGCCTCGCAGCCGAGGTCGACGGCGTTGTCGATGAAGATCCGGTTGGCCACGCCGAAGTCGGTCAGGGTGGGGTACCGCTCCAGGGGAAGCACCAGGTGGCGGCTGTTGACCTTGGCGCTGACGTGCAGCTGGCGGACGATGTCCTCGTAGCCTTCGAAGTCCGGGATGCTGACGAAGAAGTCGGTGAGCTCGCGCTGGGAGTAGCGGTACGGTGGCAAGGCACCGAACACGCCGGCGACGACGCTCATTGCTCCCACCCCCTGACGACGAAGATCAGGGTCGAAATGTTCACCCGGATCGCTTCCTGCGAGAAGTTTAATCGGCCCGGGAGCGCCCGGCACAGAAACCAAAGTCCTCTCATCGGCCACCGCCCAGCCGCGTTTTGAGCCGTTCGCACTCGGCCAGGACGGCTTCGAGTTGCTCGGCGACCCTGGCCGGCGCGGTTCCGCCCCGCCCGTCGCGCGACGACACCGAGCCCTCGATGGTCAACACGTCCCGCACCTCCGGCGTCAGCTCGGGGCTGATGGCGGCCAGCTCGTCGTCGGTCAGCTCGTCGAGCCCGACCGCGCGCCCCTCGGCCGTGCGCACGGCGGCCCCGGCCGCCTCGTGCGCGGACCGGAACGGCACCCCCCGGCGCACCAGCCATTCGGCGATGTCGGTGGCCAGCGTGTATCCGGCCGGGGCCAGGGCCGCCATCCGCTCGACGTCGAACGTCAGGCTGGCGACCAGGCCGGCCATCGCCGGCAGCACCAGCTCCAGCTGGGCCACCGAGTCGAACACCGGCTCCTTGTCCTCCTGCAGGTCGCGGTTGTAGGCCAGCGGCTGGGCCTTGAGCGTCGCCAGCAGGCCGGTCAGGTTGCCGATCAGCCGCCCGGACTTGCCGCGGGCCAGCTCGGCGATGTCGGGGTTCTTCTTCTGCGGCATGATCGAGCTGCCGGTGGACCACGAATCGTGCAACCTGACGTAGCCGAACTCCGTTGAGCTCCACAGGATGAGGTCCTCGGCCAGCCGCGAGAGGTCCACGGCGATCATCGCGAACACGAAGGCGGCCTCGGCGGCGAAATCGCGGGCCGCGGTCGCGTCGATGGAATTGGCCGCGGCGGCGTCGAAACCGAGCTCCGCGGCGATCGCGTCCGGGTCCAACCCCAGCGACGAGCCGGCCAGCGCCCCCGAGCCGTACGGGGACACGGCCGCCCGCTTGTCGAAGTCGACGATGCGGTCGACGTCGCGCAGCAGCGGGTGCGCGTGGGCGAGCAGGTGGTGGGCCAGCAGCACCGGCTGGGCGGACTGCAGGTGCGTCTTGCCCGGCATGATGGCGCTGGGGTGCGCGGCGGCCTGGGCGGCCAGCGCGGCCACCACCTCCAGGGCCGCGTCGGCGACCCGGCGCACCGCGTCGCGCAGCCACATCCGGAACAACGTGGCGACCTGGTCGTTGCGCGACCGCCCGGCGCGCAACCGGCCGCCCAGGTCGGGGCCGACCCGGTCGATCAGCCCCCGCTCCAGCGCGGCGTGCACGTCCTCGTCGGTCACCAGCGGCGTGAAGCTGCCGTCGGCCACGTCCTGCGCCAGGCTGTCCAGCCCGGCCAGCAGCCCGTCGCGCTGCTCGGAGGTGAGCAGCCCGGCGTGGAACAGAATCACGGTGTGGGCGCGCGAGGCGACGATGTCGTATGGGGCCAGCACCCAGTCGAAGTGGGTGGACTTGCTCAGGGCGGCCAGCGCGTCCGACGGGCCGTCGGCGAACCGCCCGCCCCACAGCGAGCCCTCGCGCGTGCTCACGTCGCGGTCGGACCTTCGTCGGCCGCCAGGTCGCGGCGGGACGCGATCTTCGACGACAGCCCGTGCACGTAGACGAAGCCCTTGGCGGCCGACTGGTCGAAGCTGTCGCCCTCGTCGTAGGTGGCCAGGTTGAAGTCGTAGAGCGACTCCGCGCTGCGCCGGCCGTTGACGGCGATGTGCCCGCCGTGCAACACCATCCGGATCTCGCCCGTCACGTGCTCCTGGGTCTTCGCCACGAACGCCTCCAGCGCGGTCTTCAGCGGCGAGTACCAGAGCCCGTCGTAGACCAGCTCCGCCCAGCGCTGGTCGGTGTGCCGCTTGAAGCGGCCCAGTTCGCGCTCCAGCGTGACGTGTTCGAGCTCGGTGTGGGCGGTGATCAGCACCATCGCCCCGGGGGCCTCGTAGATCTCGCGGCTCTTGATGCCCACCAACCGGTCCTCGACCACGTCGAGGCGGCCCACGCCCTGGCAGCCGGCGCGGCGGTTGAGCTCCTCGATGGCCTGTAGCACGGACACCGGTTTGCCGTCGATGGATACCGGGACCCCGCGCTCGAACCCGACGATCACCTCGTCGGGCGTGTTCCAGTTGATGGTGGGGTCTTCGGTGTAGGAGTAGATGTCCTTGGTGGGTGCATTCCAAAGGTGTTCCAGGAAGCCGGTTTCCACCGCGCGGCCCCACACGTTCTGGTCGATGGAGAACGGCGAGCGCTTGGTGACGTTGATCGGGATGGCGTTCTCCTCGGCGAACGCGATCGCCTTCTCCCGCGTCCAGGCGTAGTCGCGGACGGGCGCCAAAACCTCCAAATCCGGTGCCAGCGAAGCGAATCCGACCTCGAACCGGACCTGGTCGTTACCCTTTCCGGTGCAGCCGTGCGCGACGGTGGTGCCGCCGTGCTCGCGGGCGGCCGCCACCAGGTGCTTGGCGATCAGCGGCCGGCTGATGGCCGACACCAGCGGATAGCGGTCCATGTAGAGGGCGTTGTTCAGGATGGTGGGCAGGCAGTAGCCCTCGGCGAACTCGTCGCGGGCGTCGACGACGACGGC
Source organism: Mycobacterium sp. UM_11 (assembly GCF_001414075.1). Lineage (NCBI taxonomy): Bacteria > Bacillati > Actinomycetota > Actinomycetes > Mycobacteriales > Mycobacteriaceae > Mycobacterium > Mycobacterium sp. UM_11. The sequence continues at coordinate 4,409 of NZ_LATC01000061.1, forward strand.
CTCCACCGCGCCGCAGTCCAGGGCCCGCTGGCGGACGACCTCCATGTCCTCGCCGCCCTGGCCGAGGTCGATGGCCACCGCGACGACCTCGCGGCCGGTTTCCTTGCCGATCCAGCTGATCGCGACCGAGGTGTCCAGACCGCCCGAATACGCCAGGATGACGCGATCCGACATGAACCAATCTCCTTAGTTTTAGGTGAGCTCTTCTAGGGTGCGGGCCAGCTCGGCGCCGGTCATCGGCTCCCGGGCGGCCACGAAGACGGTGTCATCGCCGGCGATGGTGCCGACGACGTACGGTAACGCCGCCCGGTCGATGGCGCTGGCCAAATAGTTGGCGCCGCCGGGCGGGGTGCGCAGCACCGCGAGGTTGGCGCTGGCGTCGGCCGACACCAGCAGCTCGCCCAGCAGCCGGGACAGCCGCGCGGTGCCGCCGGACACCCCGCGCACCGGGCTGCCGTCCTCGGGAACGATGTAGACGCCGACGCCGCCGTCGGCTCCGCGCAGCTTCACCGCGCCGAGCTCCTCGAGGTCGCGCGACAGGGTGGCCTGGGTGACCTCGATGCCCTCGTCGGCCAGCCGGGCCGCCAGCTCGCTTTGGCTGCTGATCGACGCCGACGACAGGATGGCCACGATGCGGTCCTGCCGCCCGGCCCGGGTGGTCTCGGCGGAAGCCTTCGAGCGGGTCATGAGCGTCGCTCCAGCAGCCACACCAGCAGCGCCTTCTGGGCGTGCAGCCGGTTCTCGGCCTCGTCCCAGACCACGCTGGCCGGCCCGTCCATCACCGCGTCGGTGATCTCGTCGCCGCGGTGGGCCGGAAGGCAGTGCAGCACAATCGCTTCCGGGTCGGCCAGGCCCAGCAGCCGCTCGTTGATCTGGAACGGACGGAATGGGGTGCGGCGGTCGAGCCCGTCGGCCTCCTGGCCCATCGACGTCCAGGTGTCGGTCACCAGCACGTCGGCGCCGCGCGCGGCCGCGTCGGGCTCGGCGCTGAGGGTGACCGAGCCGCCGGTCGTTTCCGCGCGTTCCGTCGCGGCCGCGACGAAGGCCGGGGCGGGGGCGAAGCCGTCGGGCGCGGCGATCGTGACGTGGATGCCGGCGGTCACCCCACCGAGCAGCAGCGAGTGGGCCATGTTGTTGGCGCCGTCGCCGAAGTAGGACATCCGCAGCCCCGCAAGGGATCCCTTGCGTTCGGCGATGGTCTGCAGGTCGGCGAGCACCTGGCAGGGGTGGAACTCGTCGGAGAGCGCGTTGACCACCGGCACGGTCGCCACCTCGGCCATGGCCTCGAGCCGGTCCTGTCCGAAGGTGCGCCACACGATGGCCTCGACGTAGCGGGACAGCACCCGCGCGGTGTCGGCCAGCGTCTCGTCGCGGCCCAGCTGCGTGCTGCGGGCGTCGACGACGACGGCGTGCCCGCCGAGCTGCGCGATGCCCACCTCGAAGGAGAACCGGGTGCGGGTGGAGTTCTTGTCGAAGAGCACCGCGACGCCGCGCGGGCCGTCCAGCGGCCGGCAGCAGAACGGATCCTTCTTCAGCTCGGCGGCCAGCTGCAGCACCTCGGCCTGCTCGGAGGGCGACAGGTCGTCGTCGCGCAGGAAATGGCGGGGCGTCATGCCGCGGCCTTGTCCAGGATGCCCGGCAGCGCGCCGACGAAGGCGTCCAGCTGGGCCTCGGTGATGATCAGCGGCGGGGCCAGCCGGACGACCTCGGGCGCGGCGGCGTTGACCAGGAATCCGGCTGCGCGCGCGGCACTTTCGGCCTCCTTGGCCCGCGGCGCGGTCAGCACCAGGCCCTGCAGCAGCCCCCGCCCGCGCACGTGGTCGATCAGCGGGTGGTTCAGGGACTCGACGCCGTGCCGCACCGACTTGCCCAGCACCTCCGCGTGCCGGATCAGGTCCTCGTCGGTGATCACCCGCAGCACCGCCCGCGCCGCAGCGGCGCAGATCGGGTTGCCGCCGAAGGTGCTGCCGTGCAGGCCGGGGGTCAGCAGCTCGGCGGCCCGCCCGACGGCCAGGCACGCGCCGATGGGCAGCCCGCCGCCCAACCCCTTGGCCATGGTCACGACGTCCGGGGTGATGCCGTCGTGCTGGTGGGCGAAAAACGCTCCGGTGCGGCCCATCCCGGTCTGCACCTCGTCGAGCACCAGCAGCGCGCCGTGCCGCGAGGTGATGTCGCGCGCGGCCCGCAGATAGCCCTCCGGCGGGACCACGACGCCGCCCTCCCCCATGATCGGTTCGAGGAACACCGCCGCGGTGGCGTCGTCGACGGCCGCGGCCAGCGCGTCGGCGTCCCCGTAGGGCACGTGCGTGACGTATCCGGGCAGCGGCTCGAACGGCGCCTGCTTGCTGGGCTGGCCGGTCAGTGCCAGCGAGCCCATCGTGCGGCCGTGGAAACCGCCCTGCGCCGCAACCAGTTTCGTGCGCCCGGTGAGCCGCGACAGCTTGAACGCGACCTCGTTGGCCTCGGTTCCCGAGTTGCAGAAGAACACCCGCGCGGGCGCCCCTGTTTGTTCGGGCGCGCCGAGCAGCGCCACCAGCTCCTCGGCCAGCGCGATGCCGGGTTCGCTGGCGTACAGGTTGGAGGTGTGGCCCAGCGTGGCCATCTGGTGGGTGACGGCCTCGATGACCGCGGGGTGGCGATGCCCGAGGACGTTGACCGCAATGCCGCCGAGCAGGTCCACGTAGCTGTTGCCGTCCACGTCGGTGACCACGGCGCCGTCGCCGCTGGCCAGGGCGAGCGGCGGGGTGCCGTAGTTGTTCATCATCACGGCTTCCCAGCGCTGCTTCACTGTTTCCCCTTGGCTCATGTGGGCACCACCTTGGTGCCGGTCCCCGCATCGGTGAAAAGCTCGACCAGCACGCAGTGTTCGACCCGCCCGTCGATGACGTGCGCGCTCGGGACGCCGGCGGTGACCGCCCGCAGGCACGCCTCGACCTTGGGGATCATGCCCGCCTCCAGCGTGGGTAGCAGTTGCGCGAGTGTGCCGGTGTCGATTTCGCTCACCAGCGAGCCGCGGTCGGGCCAGCTGGTGTAGAGGCCCTCGACGTCGGTGAGCATCAACAGCTTCTCGGCCCGCAGCGCCTCGGCGAGCGCCGCGGCGGCGGTGTCGGCGTTGATGTTGTGCACCACGCCCTCGGCGTCCGGGGCCAGCGTGGACACCACCGGAATGCGGCCCGCCGCAATCAGATCCAGCACCGCGGCGGTGTTGACCCGTTCGACGTCGCCGACCAGGCCGATGTCGGTGGCCACGCCGTCCACGGTCACGCTGCGCCGCACGGCGGTGAACAGTTGCGCGTCCTCGCCGGTGATGCCGACGGCGTAGGGCCCGTGCGCGTTGATCAGGTTGACCAGTTCGCGGCCCACCTGTCCGAACAACACCATCCGCGCCACGTCGAGCACTTCGGGTGTGGTGACCCGGAAGCCGCCCTTGAAGTCGCCCTCGATGCCCAGCCGGCGCAGCATGGCGGTGATCTGCGGGCCGCCGCCGTGCACGACGACGGGCAGGATGCCGCAGTTGCGCAGGAAGGCCATGTCGGCGGCGAAGGCGTGCCGCAGCGTGTCGTCGGTCATGGCGTTGCCGCCGTACTTGATGACGACGACCTTGCCGTACAGCTGCTTGAGCCAGGGCAGGGCTTCGGCGAGCACCTGCGCCTTGACGCCGGTCGGCAGCTGCTCCGTTGTGAAAGTCATGAGCTGTACGCCGAGTTCTCTTCGACATAGCCGTGCGAGAGGTCCGTGGTGCGGACCGCGGCGTGGCCGTCACCCACGCGCAGGTCGACGGTGATGTCGATGTCGGCGCCGGACAGGTCCACCTCGCGCGCGCCCGGCGCCCCGACACCGTCGACGCACACGGCGAAGCCGTTGAACGACACCGTGATTCGATCGGGGTCGAGGGGAATCGGCGCCATCCCGACGGCAGCCAGCACCCGGCCCCAGTTGGGGTCCGACCCGAACACCGCGGTCTTGACCAGGCTGTCGCGGGCGATCACCCGCGCGGCGGTCAGCGCGTCGTCCTCGGAGGCCGCCCCGGTCACCGTCACGGTGACGCGCTTGGTGACGCCCTCGGCGTCGGCCTGCAGCTGCGCGCACAGGTCGTCGCACACCCGCAGCACGGCGTCGTCGAGATCGGCCTGCGCGGGCGTGATCCCGCTGGCCCCGGACGCCAGCAGCAGCACGGTGTCGTTGGTCGAACACGCGCCGTCGATGTCGAGCCGGTCGAAGGTGCGGGCGGTGGCGCGGCGCAGCGCGGTGTCGAGCGCCGCGGCCTCGACGTTCGCATCGGTGGTCAGCACGCACAGCATGGTGGCCAGCGACGGCGCCAGCATGCCCGCGCCCTTGGCCATCCCGCCGACCGTCCAGTTGCTCCGGTGGTGCAGCGCAACCTGTTTCGGCACGGTGTCGGTGGTCATGATCGCGCGCGCCGCCTCGTCGCCGCCGCTCAGACCGCCGGCCATGTCCTGAACGATCGCGCGCACCCCGGCGAGCACCTTGTCCATCGGCAGCCGGTCGCCGATCAGCCCGGTGGAGCACACCGCGACCTCGATGGCCCCGGTTTGCGTCCCCCAGTCCGACAGCGCGGCGGCGACGGCCTCGGCGGTGGCGTGGGTGTCCTGGAAACCGCCGGGCCCGGTGCAGGCGTTGGCGCCGCCGGAGTTGAGGATCACCGCGCGCAGCGCGCCGGTGGTCAGGACCTGCTGGCTCCACAGCACGGGCGCGGCCTTGACCTTGTTGCGGGTGAAGACGCCCGCCGCCGCGTAGTCGGGCCCCTCGTTGAACACCAGGGCCAGGTCGGGGTTGCCCGACGCCTTGATGCCGGCGGCGATCCCGGCGGCCCGGAACCCGGCGGGCGCGGTGACGCCCTGTTCGCGCACCAGGCGCGCCTCGGCTGTGTGGGTCACGGGGCGACCCCGACCACCGAAAGGCCTTGTGCCTCCGGCCAACCCAGCGCGAGGTTCATCGCCTGCACCGCCGCGCCGCCGGTGCCCTTGACCAGGTTGTCGATGGCGGCGATGGCCACGAACGTCTCCGCGGCCTCGTCCACCGCGACGGCGACGTGTGCCGCGTTGCTGCCGATCACCGATCCGGTGCGCGGCAGTTGACCCTCGGGTAGCAGGTACACGAAAGGCTCTGCGTCGTAAGCCTTTTCGTAGGCGGCCCGCAGTTGTGAGAGCGGCGCGCGGGTCCGCGCCGTGCAGGTGGCCAGGATGCCCCGCGAGGTCGGGATCAGGACCGGGGTGAACGACACCGTGACGTCGCGGTCGGTGACCGCCCGCAGCCCCTGGGCGATCTCGGGCGTGTGGCGGTGGGCCCCGGCGATGTTGTAGGCCCGGGCGGACCCGATCACCTCGGAGCCGAGCAGGTCGGTCTTGGCCGCGCGGCCGGCCCCGGAGGTGCCGCTGACGGCCACCACGGTGACGGCGGGCTCGATCAGGTCCTCGGCCATCGCGGGGAGCAACGCCAGCAGCGCCGCGGTCGGGTAGCAGCCCGGCACGGCGATCCGGCGCGCGCCGCGCAGCCGCTCCCGCGCGCCGGGCAGTTCCGGCAGTCCGTAGGGCCAGCTTCCGGCGTGCGGGGAGCCGTAGAACCGCTCCCACGCCGCGGCGTCGGTGAGCCGGAAGTCGGCGCCGCAGTCGATGATCAGGGTGTCGGGGCCCAGCTGGTCGGCCAGGGCGGCCGAATGCCCGTGCGGCAGGCCCAGGAACACCACGTCGTGGCCGGCCAGCACGGCGAGTTCGGTGGGCTCGACCACGCGGGAGGCCAGCGGCGTCAGGTGCGGGTGGTGCTCGCCGAGCGTGCTGCCGGCGCTCGTCGCGGCGGTCAGCGACCCGATGGCGAGCCGGCCGTCGGCGTAGGCGGGATGCCCGAGCAAAAGGCGCAGGATCTCACCGCCCGCATAGCCGCTGGCCCCGGCAACCGCCACCCTCAATACGTCGGCCATTCCGCCGATTCTGCATGGTTATGCAATGCTTTGCAAATCCATTCCAGAGCGGCGCTCAGGCCCGCAGTTCGGCGCCGACCGCCTCGGCGGCGCGCCGCACCGCGGCGTCGCGGGCGGCGCTGGCGTCGTCCTCGGTCAGCGTGCGGTCCGGGGCGCGGAAACGCAGGGCGAACGTCAGCGATTTGCGGTCCTGCCCGACCTGCGGGCCGGTGAAGACGTCGAACAGTTGCAGGTCTTCCAGCAGCTCGCCGGCGCCCTCCCGCACGGCGTCGGCCACCGCCTGCGCCGGCACGTGCGCGGGCACCACCAGGCTGACGTCCTGGAAGACCGCCGGGAACGGCGACACCCTCGGCGCCGGCAACGCCTCGGCGATGGGAATGGCGTCGAGGTTGAGCTCGACGGCGCACGTGCCCTTCGGCAGCCCGGAGCGTTCGATCACCGCCGGGTGCAGCTGCCCGGCGTGACCGACCACGGTCTCCCCGACCAGCACCTCGGCGCACCGGCCCGGATGCCAGGGCAGCCGCTGCGCCGCCCGCAGCCGCACCTCGACCCCGCTGGCGCGGGCGACGATGCGCACCGCCTCGAACGCGTCGGCGGCCTCGGCCCGGCGGCCGGGCCCCCACGGGCCGCGGCGCTCGCGCAGCCCGGTCAGCACCGCCGCGACGTGCTGGGGCTGGCGGGGCAGCGAGGCGTCCAACAGGGCGATCTCGGTGTCCGTCGGTCGCCGGTGCACGGGGATGGGCCGCACGCCGCGCGTCTCGTCGGTCGGCTGCACCACCTGCGCCAGCGCGTACAGCGCGACGTCCACCAGACCCCGGGACACGTTGCGCACCAACGCCTCCAGCAGCGCCGGCAGCAGCGTGGTGGCCAGGTGCGGGCGGTCGGCCTCCAGCGGGTTGAGCACCTGCGTGGTGGCGCGGCGCGGATCGTCGGCCGGCAGCCCCCACAGGTCGAACACGCCCGCGGGCAAGAACGGCGTGGGCAGGATTTCGACGTAACCGTGTTGGGCCAGCGATTTGCCGATCGCGCGGCGCCGCTTCTGCCCCGCGGTGAGGCCACGGCCCGCGGGGGCCGCGGGCAGCACCGACGGGATGACCTCCAGGCCCTCGAGGCGCAGCACCTCCTCGACGAGGTCGGCGGGCTGCAACAGGTCGGGCCGCCAGCTCGGCGGCGTCACCGTGAGCGCCGCGCCGGAGTCGACCACCAGCGCGCCGATCTGCGCCAGGCGCCGCGCGGTGGTCCCGGCGGGGTAGGCCACCCCGGCGACGCGGTCGGGCAGGTCGGCGGGAACGTGGATCGGCGGAAGCGACCAGTCGTCGGTCGGCGGCTCACCGCGCCAATCGGTCAGCTTCTCCGACACCGCTCCCCCGGCGATCTCGACGAGCAGGGTGGCGCACCGGTCCAGCGCGGCCACCGAGATCGCCGGGTCCACCCCGCGCTCGTAGCGTCGGGCGGCCTCGCTGGGCAGGTGCAGTCGGCGCTGGGTGCGCGATACGGCGGCGGGGTCCCAGACCGCCGCCTCCAGCAGCACGTCGGTGGATTCGGGGCGCACCTCGGTGCTGGCCGCGCCCATCACGCCGCCGATCGCCGCGGTCGCGCGGTCGTCGACGATGAGGACATCGGTCGGGTCGAGCCGGCGCTCGATGTCGTCGAGGGTGACCACGGTCTCGCCGGGCCGGGCGAACCGCACGGCCAAGCCCCCGGAGATGCGGTCGCGGTCGTGGGCGTGCATGGGGTGGCCGAGTTCGAGCATCACGTAGTTGGTGACGTCCACCGCCGGCGAGGTCGCGCGGATGCCGGCCAGCAGCAGCCGCCGTTGCAGCCACCACGGCGACACGGCGGCCGGGTCGATACCGGTCACCGGCCGCAGGGCGAACCGGCGGACACCGGTTTCGGGCTGCACGGTCAACGGCCAGGCCTCGCCGTTGGCGGGCAACGGCTTCACGTCGGCGGGGTCGACGAACTCGAGGTCGTAGGCGCAGGCGATCTCCCGCGCCAGCCCGCGCACCGACATGCCGTAGCCGCGGTCGGGGGTGATCGCCAGGTGGAAGACCACGTCGTCCAATCCCAGCACCGCGGCGCCGTCGGCGCCCGGGTCGGCGGTACCGGCCGGCAGCACCAGGATCCCGGAATGGTCCGCGCCCAAGCCGAGTTCGGCCGCCGAGCAGATCATGCCGTCGGAGTCGCGGCCGTAGGTCTTGCGCGCGGTGATCGCGAAGCCGCCGGGCAACGTGGTGCCGGGCAGCGCCACCACCACCAGGTCACCGACGACGAAATTGGTTGCGCCGCAAACAATGTCGCGGGGCGCGGGCTCACCGACATCGACCCGGCAGGCGCGGATCGGCTTCTTGAACCCGGTGAGCTCCTCGATGCCGGCGACGCGGCCCACGGTCAGTGGGCCCTCGACCGGGCCGAGGGTGACCACCTCCTCGACCTCGTGGCCGATCCGCACCAGCGCTTGCTCGAGCTCCTCCGGGGCGACGTCCCAGCCGGGCGCGCCCGCGGCCACGACGTCGCGCAACCAGCTGTAGGGGATGCGCATCAGGCCCCCACCCCGAACGGCAACGAGAACCGGACGTCGCCCTCGACCATGTCGCGCATGTCCGGGATCCCGTTGCGAAACTGCAGCGTGCGCTCCAGGCCCATCCCGAAGGCGAACCCGGAGTACACCTCCGGGTCGATTCCCGCGGCCCGCAACACGTTCGGATGCACCATGCCGCAACCGCCCCACTCCACCCAGCCGGGGCCGCCCTTCTTGCCGACGAACCACACGTCGACCTCGGCGGAGGGTTCGGTGAACGGGAAGAAGTGCGGCCGGATCCGGGTGCGCGCCTCGGGACCGAACTCGGCGCGGGCGAACGCGTCCAGGGTGCCGCGCAGGTGCGCCATGGACAGGCCCCGGTCCACCGCCAGCCCCTCGACCTGATGGAAGACCGGCGTGTGGGTGGCGTCCAGCTCGTCGGTGCGGAAGGTGCGCCCGATCGAGATGATGTAGACCGGCAGCTCGTGGGCCAGCAGCGTGCGCACCTGCACCGGCGACGTGTGGGTGCGCAGCAGCTGCCGGGAATCCTCCGGCGCGATGTAGAAGGTGTCCTGCTCGCTGCGCGCGGGGTGGTCCGCGGGGAAGTTCAGGGCGTCGAAGTTGAACTGCTCGGTTTCCACCTCGGGGCCCTCCGCGAGCTCCCACCCCATCGCGATGAAGGTGTCGGCGATGTGCTCGGCCAGGATGGTGATCGGGTGCCGGGCGCCGACCGGCTGCCGGCTCGACGGCAGCGTGACGTCGATGCCCTCGGCGGCCAGCACCGCCGCGTCGCGTTCTTCGCGCAGGGCCGCCAGCCGCGCGTCGTACTCGCGCTGCACCTCGGTTCGCGCGGAGTTGACCCGCTTCCCGGCGTCGGCGCGCTCCTCCTTGGGGACGCCGCCCAGCGCCTGGCGCGCCAGCGCCAGCGGGGAGCGGTCACCGAGGTGCTCGGTCTTCACCCGCGCCAGCGCGTCCAGGTCGCCGGCGAGCGCGATCGCCTCCCGGGCGGCGCCGACCGCCTCGGCCAGGGCGTCCGGTGACAGGTCGACGGGCTGAGCACCCACGCGGCGACACTCTCCTTGCTGATGAGGGGCGGGCTCGAAGTTGCCCAGCGGCAAGTGCCGATCATAGTGATGTGGTGCGTGTGGCCCGGCGGGCGCTTCGCCCTAAGGGCGGCGGGTTGCCTAGCCGGTCGTGACGGGCTGCGGGCTCCTCAGCGCGGGGTCGCCCACCACGGCGCCGCGGCCGGTGACGATCTGCACCAGCTTGTGCGCGGCCAGGGCGCCGAGGACGCCGAACGCGGGCGCGGCGGCCATCGTGCCCCAGTGATGGGCCAGGATCAGGAAGCCGAAGCCCGACGAGGCCACCAGCATCCCGAGCCGCAGCGGCGTCCAATGGATGGGCTGGCGGAACCGGGCGGACACCAGCACGCCGAGGACGACGGCGGCGGTGTGGCCGGCGTCGGTGAAATCGCCGCCGATGATCGCCGAGGCGAGCCCGGCCGACACCCACCAGCCGACCCAGGCGGCCCGCCAGCGCTGGGGAATGACCGCGGTCATCGCGCCGAGCACCGCCAGGGCGCCGTAGCTCATCCCGACGTCGCTGGCCCGGGTGATGGACACCGGCATCCAGCCGAACTCGACGGCCGCGGCCAGGGCGGCGGCCACCAGCAGCGTCGCGCCGATGTGCCCGACGAGGAACGCCACCACCAGCCTGATGGTGCGCAGGTGCAGCTCGCCGAGCGCGAGCAGGCAGGTCAGGAAGGGCAACCAGAAGTACAGCGGACCGGCGTCGACGACCAGCGCGCTGCCCAGCAGCGTGCCCACGTGGCCGTGGGCCAGGTTGTGCAGGTTGGTGCTGGCCCGCTCGACCAGCACGTCATGGGCGTGCGGGCCGAGCGCCAGGATGGCGCAACTGATGGCGAGCAGCACCGCCACGTATCCCACCGTGAACTGGACCCGGGCGAGCCGGGCGAAGATGCCCCCAAACATTGCATCCATTATGTCGGCTAATTTGTTTCGGAAGTGTGATCGGGCGCTGTCAACTCCCTATGAGTCCTCAAACGATATATCGCCAAGTCGTTCGGAACGCCGGTGGCTTTGCCCGCAAAAACCGATTTACGTGCGCGTTTGGCGACGACGCCCATCGCGTCCAGTTCGCTCTGCGGGATCAGATCGAGTGTCGAACCTGACACCATCACCCCGCCCTTGGTGGCCCGTTCCATCACCCGCGCGGCGATGTTGACGTCGACACCGAGCCAGTCCGACGCCAGCCGCTGCGGCCGCCCGGTGTGGATCCCGACCCGCATCCGCGGCGTGTGCCCGGCCACCTCGACCGACTTCAACGCCTCCTTGGCGGCCAGCACGGCCCGCACCGCGACGGTGGGGTCGCCGAAGACGGCCATCAGGCCGTCGCCCATCCGCTTGACGATGTGGCCGCCGGCGTCCAGCAGCGGCGGCTCGATGGCCCGCGCCACCTGACGCAGCAGGGCGAGCGCCGCCTCGTCGCCGGCCTGCAGGGACCACGACGAGAAGCCGACCAGGTCGGTGAACACCAACGTCACCTTGGGATTGGCCGGCCGCCGGGACACCGACTCGGTCAGCGCCTGCCACACCTGCAGCAGCCCCAGGCCCACTTCGCGCGACACCGCCTCGCGGTCCCCCAGCAGCCGATCGGCGGCCCGGGCGGCGGCGCGCGGCCCGCCCTCGCCGGCCGTCGACAGCGGATCGCCGAACTCGGGATCGCCGGGCAGCAGCCGCCGGGCCCGGCGGATGAAGGCCACCGCGCCGGGGCTGTGGTTCCGGGTCTGCCACCACCGCACGGCGCCGCGCACCGAAGGATCGGAAGCCGTCACATCTTCGGGCCCGCCCGAGTCCGAATCGCGATGCGCGAGTTCCACTCGGCCAGGTTATTTCCTCGCGCCGCAGGCGGGCAACGAAGGCCCCGCCCGTTGTGTCACGGCTCGCAACGTATCGGCTGATCACAGCGGCGCCACACCGCTATCGAAGGTCGATAACACCTGCGGGCGCGCGGAGGGGAAATCGTAGACAACGTGCGTTGTCAAAGTTATCGTGAGCGCAGGAGGCCGAGATGACTGCCATTCCAAGGAAATCCGACGATCCGCTCGGGCCAGACTCCCTGACCTGGAAGTACTTTGGCGATCTGCGGACGGGAATGATGGGCGTCTGGATCGGGGCGATCCAGAACATGTACCCGGAGCTGGGGGCCGGCGTCGAGGAGCATTCGATCCTGTTGCGCGAGCCGCTGCAGCGGGTGGCGCGCTCGGTGTACCCGATCATGGGCGTCGTGTACGACGGTGAACGCGCCGCGGCGACCGGGCGGCAGATCAAGAGCTATCACCACACCATCAAGGGCGTTGACGCATCGGGCCGCCGTTATCACGCCCTGAATCCGGAGACGTTCTACTGGGCGCACGCCACGTTCTTCATGTTGGTGATCAAGGTGGCCGAGTACTTCTGCGGGGGCCTGACGGAGGCCGAGAAGCGGCAGCTGTTCGACGAGCACGTGCGGTGGTACCGGATGTACGGGATGAGCATGCGCCCGGTGCCCACGTCGTGGGAGGCGTTCTGCGAGTACTGGGACCGGGTTTGCCGCGAGGAGCTCGAGGTCAACCAGGCGACGCTGGACATCTTCCAGATCCGGATCCCCAAGCCGAAGTTCGTGCTGATGCCCACGCCGATCTGGGACCAGATGTTCAAGCCGCTGGTCGCCGGCCAGCGCTGGATCGCGGCGGGCCTGTTCGAGCCCGCGGTCCGCGAGAAGGCGGGGATGCGCTGGACACCGGGCGACGAGGTGCTGCTGCGGCTGTTCGGCAAGCTGGTCGAGCTGGCCTTTCTGGCGGTGCCCGACGAGATCCGGCTGCACCCGCGCGCGCTGGCCGCCTACCGCCGCGCCGAGGGGCGGCTGCCCAGCGACGCGCCGTTGGTGGAGGCGCCGCCGTTCATGGCCCCGCCCCGCGACCGCCGCGGGCTGCCGATGCATTACTTTCCCCCGCGGCCGCGCTCCGCGCTGGACCCCGCCAAGGCGCTGATGGAACGCGCCGGGTCGCTGGTGCACGGGACGCTGTCGCTGGCGGGCCTGCGGCCGGCCCGGGGACGCGTCAGGGCCGCTTGAGCGTGCCCAGCGCCTGCGCGCTCTGGTAGAGACAGATGGCCGCCGCCGAGGCCACGTTCAGGCTCTCGGCTCCCCCGGACATCGGGATGCGCATGCGGTGATCGGCCGCCCGCGCGACTTCGGTTGGCAGGCCCTGTGATTCGGGGCCGAACAGCCACGCCGTCGGCCGGCCGAGCAACTCGGTGGCCTCGTCGAGGCGCGTCTCGCCATCCACCGTCGTCGCCAGCACCTGCAGCCCCGCGTCGCGCAGGGCACCCAGCGCGGCCGGGACGTCGGGCGCCGAGGCGACCGGAATCGAGAAGATGCTGCCCGTCGAGGCGCGCAGGCACTTGCCGTTGTACGGGTCGACGCCGTGCCCGCCGAGCAGCACGCCGTCGGCGCCCATGGCGTCGGCGATGCGAATGAGCGTGCCGGCGTTGCCCGGCTCGCCGATTTCGACGGCGACCGCGATCAGCCGCGGCGAACCGGCCAGCACGTCCGCCGGTTGGGTCGACGGCATTTCGCAGACCGCCACCAACCCGGTGGGGGTGACGGTGTCGGACAGCGCCTTGGCGGCCCGCTCGGTGACCGGATGAACCGGAAACCGCTGCGCGCCAAGCAAAGACGCATACCGTTGCGCGGCGGCCTCGGTGACGAAGACGTCGCGGACCAGGCCGCGGCCGGCCGCGGCCTCGACCAGGTTGGGGCCCTCGGCCAGGAATCGCCCCGCCCGCCGGCGCCCGACGTGGCGATGCAGTTTGACCGCCGCGGCGACCCGGGCCGAACGTTCGGTCAGCAGGGGCTAGGCGGCCTCTCCGGAGTCCGAAGGCGCGTTGACGTCCTCGGGCAGCGCGGCCCGGGCGACGTCGACCAGCGCGGTGAACGCCGCCGGATCGGTGATCGCGATGTCGGCGAGGTTCTTGCGGTCCACCTCGACGCCCGCGGCCTTGAGGCCCTGGATCAGGCGGTTGTAGGTGATGTCGTTGGCGCGCGCGGCGGCGTTGATCCGCGAGATCCACAACTTGCGGAACTCGCCCTTGCGCGCGCGGCGGTCGCGGTAGGCGTAGTTCAGCGAATGCAGCTGCTGCTCTTTGGCTTTGCGGTACAGCCGCGAACGCTGGCCGCGATAGCCCTTCGAGGCCTTGAGAATGCTGCGCCTCTTCTTGTGGGCGTTGACCGCCCGCTTCACGCGTGCCATGGGTGTTCCTACTCTCTAAGTAATGGTCGGGGCCGGCAGCGGCGCCGCCGCTCGGCTTGTCGAACTGTCAGCCGTTCAGCAGCTTCTTGACGCGCTTGGTGTCGTTGGCCGCCACGGTGGTGCGGCCCTCCAGGCGGCGAGTCCGGGTGGACGGCTTGTGCTCGAACAGGTGCCGGCGGTTGGCTTTCTCGCGAAGGATCTTGCCGGTTCCGGTGCGCCGGAACCGCTTCGAAGCCCCGCTGTGGGTCTTGGCTTTTGGCATGTTTCCTCTTCGTTCTCGCTATTCGTCTCTGGTCAGTTGGGCGAAGGGGCGTCGGTGGCCGCATCGCCGTCCGGCGCCGCGACGTCCCCGGGTCCCTCGGGGTGCCGCGCCCTGGCGCGAGTCTTCGCGCCGCGGTGCGGGGCCAGCACCATCGTCATGTTCCGGCCGTCCTGCTTGGCGGACGTCTCGACGAAGCCGTATTCGGCCACGTCCGCGCCCAGCCGCTGCAGCAGGCGGTAGCCCAGCTCGGGCCGCGACTGCTCGCGTCCGCGGAACATGATGGTGACCTTCACCTTCGAACCCGCCTCCAGAAAGCGGATCACGTGGCCCTTTTTGGTCTCGTAATCGTGATCGTCGATCTTGGGTCGCAGCTTCTGCTCTTTGACGACGGTCTGCTGCTGGTTCCGGCGGGATTCGCGCGCCTTTTGCGCCGCCTCGTATTTGAACTTGCCGTAGTCCATGATCTTGCAGACCGGGGGTCTGGCGTTCGGGGCGACTTCGACAAGGTCGAGATCGGCGTCCGCAGCGACGCGCAGTGCGTCTTCGATGCGCACTATGCCTACCTGCTCTCCCCCGGGGCCGATCAATCTGACTTCAGGTACGCGGATGCGCTCGTTGACGCGGGTCTCAGTGCTGATGGGGCCTCCCTTGTTGGGCTGATAGGTGTCCTAGCATCGCGGCCGGGACCCGGCTCCGGGGGGTTCAGCGGCGGAAACACCACACCACCAGCAGAAAAGCCCTGCAATCGCAGGGCCCAATGCCGACCGATCGCGGCCTGAAGTCAAGCCGCCCGCGTTGCTCGCGGAACAGACATGCGCGATGTCTGTGACCGGACCGCCAGGCCTTGAAATCCTCGTGGCCCGCGGTGGGAGTGGGACTCCACTTACTGTTCCTGGCCTTCGCCGGGATGGTCGCGAACGCCAGTTTAGCAGCCACGGGGCCGCTTTCCGCACTTCGCCCTCGACCCCACCCGCAGACTCGGGCAACCCGGCGAACTATTGCTGGCCAGTCTTAGCGCTTCGCCAAGCTTTTCACGGTTTGAGGGCATATCCTCGCGGTCTGTGACTCTCGCTTCATCTCGTTCGGGCTCCCGTTCGGGGCCCCGCGGCCGGTCGCATTCCCGGTATCGCTGGGTACCGGCGGCGGCCGGGTGGATCGTGGGCGTCATCGCCACCGTGTCGCTGCTGGCCAGCGTGTCCCCGTTGATCCGGTGGGTCATCAAGGTCCCTCGCGAGTTCATCAACGACTACCTGTTCAACTTCCCCGACACCAGCATCGCGTGGTCGTTCGTCCTCGCCCTGCTCGCCGCGGCCCTGACCGCGCGCAAACGGATCGCCTGGCTGGTGCTGCTCGGCCAGATGATCCTGGCCGCGGGGCTGAACGCCGCCGACATCGCCGCGGGTGACAACACCGCGGCCGAGACCTTCGGCGAGAACCTCGGGTTCGCGGTGCACATCGTCGCGATCGTGCTGCTGGTGCTGGCCTACCGGGAGTTCTGGGCCAAGGTCCGCAAGGGCGCGCTGGTCAAAGCGGCCGCGGTGCTGGTGGCCGGCGACGTGATCGGGATCCTGGTGTCCTGGGGACTGGTGGAGCTGTGGCCGGGAACGCTGGCGCGCCAGGACCGCCTGCCCTACGTCGCCAACCGGGTGGTCGGCTTCGCGCTGGCCGACCCGGACCTGTTCACCGGCAAGCCGCACGTCTTCCTCAACGCGATCTTCGGCCTGACCGGCGCGCTGGCGCTGATCATGGCGACCATCGTGCTGTTCCAGTCCCAGCGCGCCGAGAACGCGCTGACGGGCGAGGACGAGTCCGCCATCCGCGGCCTGCTCGAGCTGTGGGGCAAGAACGACTCGCTCGGCTACTTCGCGACCCGCCGCGACAAGTCGGTGGTGTTCGCCCAGAGCGGCCGCGCCGCCATCACCTACCGCGTCGAGGTGGGCGTGTGCCTGGCCAGCGGCGACCCGATCGGCGACCCGCGGGCCTGGCCGCAGGCCATCGACGCGTGGCTCGGGCTGTGCCAGACGTACGGCTGGGCGCCGGGGGTCATGGGCGCCAGCACGCAGGGCGCGCGGGTCTATCGGGAAGCCGGGCTGAACGCGCTCGAGCTGGGCGACGAGGCGATCCTGCGGACCGCCGACTTCAAGCTGTCCGGACCCGACATGCGCGGGGTGCGCCAGGCCGTCACCCGGGCCCGCCGCGCCGGGCTGACGGTGCGGATCCGGCGGCACCGCGACATCTCCGCCGAGGAGATGGCCCAGACCATCACCCGCGCCGACGCCTGGCGCGACACCCAGACCGAGCGGGGCTTCTCCATGGCGCTGGGCCGGCTCGGCGACCCGGCCGACGGGGACTGCCTGCTGGTCGAGGCGTTGGACCGCGACGGCGCCGTGGTGGCGATGCTGTCGCTGGTGCCGTGGGGCACCACCGGCGTCTCCCTGGACTTGATGCGCCGATCCCCGCAGTCGCCCAACGGCACCATCGAGCTGATGGTCAGCGAGCTCGCCCTGACCGCCGAAAACCTTGGCATCAGCCGCATTTCGCTGAACTTCGCGATGTTCCGCTCGGCGTTCGAGCAGGGCGCCCAGCTCGGCGCGGGCCCGGTCGCGCGGTTGTGGCGGGGGCTGCTGCTGTTCTTCTCGCGGTGGTGGCAGCTGGAGACGCTGTACCGCTCGAACATGAAGTACCAACCCGATTGGGTTCCGCGCTACGCCTGCTACGAGGACGCCCGGCTGATCCCCCGGGTCGGCGTCGCGTCGGTGATCGCCGAGGGCTTCCTGGTGCTCCCGTTCACCCGGCGCGAGCGCGTGCACACCGGGCACCACCCCGCCGTGCCCCAGCGGCTGGCGGAGTCGGGCCTGCTGCACCACGACGGCTCCGCCCCCGACGTCAGCGAGTTGCAGCAACGCCGCGACGACGCGGAGCAAGAGGAGTCCTGGGCCCGGCTGCCCGAGCAGGTGCGGGTGCGGCTGGCCAAGCTGAAGATCTTGCGGCGCAACGGCATTGACGCCTACCCGGTGGGCTCTCCGCCCAGCCACACCGTCGCCAGGGCGCTGGACGCGGACGACCAGGAACCCGTGTCGGTGTCGGGCCGGATACTGCGGATCCGCGACTACGGCGGGGTGCTGTTCGCCCAGCTGCGGGACTGGTCGGGCGAATTGCAAGTGCTGCTGGACAATTCACGCCTGGAGCGCGGCCGGAACGCAGATTTCACCGCGGCCATCGATCTCGGCGACCTGGTCGAGGTGACCGGGCACATGGGGTATTCCAAGAACGGCACCCGCTCGTTGATCGTGCGCGACTGGCGGATGATCGGCAAGTGCCTGCGGCCGCTGCCGAACAAGTGGAACGGGCTGACCGACCCCGAGGCGCGGGTGCGCACCCGCTACGTGGACCTGGCGGTCAATCCCGAGTCGCGCGAGCTGATCACGGCGCGCGCCAGCGTCCTGCGCTCGGTCCGGGAGACGTTGTTCGCCAAGGGGTTCATCGAGGTCGAGACGCCGATCCTGCAGCAGATCCACGGCGGGGCCACCGCCCGGCCGTTCGTCACCCACATCAACACCTACGACATGAACCTGTTTCTGCGCATCGCGCCGGAGCTCTACCTCAAGCGGCTGTGCGTCGGCGGGGTCGAGCGGGTGTTCGAGCTGGGCCGGGCCTTCCGCAACGAGGGGGTCGACTTCAGCCACAACCCGGAGTTCACCCTGCTCGAGGCCTACCAGGCGCACGCCGACTACCTGGTCTGGATCGACGGCTGCCGCGAGCTGATCCAGAACGCGGCGCAGGCCGCCAACGGGGAGCAGACCGTCCTGCGCGGTGACGGCGCCGACGGCCGCCTGCAGCCGGTCGACATCTCCGGGACCTGGCCGGTGAAAACCGTGCACGACGCCGTGTCGGAGGCGCTCGGGGAACGCGTCGATCCGGACACCCCGTTGCCCGTGCTGCGCAAGCTCTCCGACGCCGCCCACATTCCGTACCGGGCGCACTGGGACGCCGGCGCCGTGGTGCTGGAGCTCTACGAGCACCTGGTCGAGGACCGCACCGAGGGGCCGACGTTCTACATCGACTTCCCCACGTCCGTCTCGCCCCTGACCCGGCCGCACCGCAGCCGGCGCGGCGTCGCCGAACGGTGGGACCTGGTGGCGTGGGGGGTCGAGCTGGGGACCGCCTACAGCGAGCTCACCGATCCGGTGGAACAGCGGCGCCGCCTGCAGGAGCAGTCGCTGCTGGCCGCCGGGGGCGACCCGGAGGCGATGGAGCTCGACGAGGACTTCCTGCAGGCCATGGAGTACGCGATGCCGCCCACCGGCGGGCTCGGCATGGGCATCGATCGGCTCGTCATGCTCATAACCGGCCGCAGCATCCGCGAGACGCTGCCATTTCCGCTGGCCAAGCCCCACTGATCGGCCCCGGGCGCGCGGGCCGTCCCGGGGCGAACATTCGGTGAATATGTTCCAGGGCGGTTAACAATAGATCACAATGAGTGCCGTGACCGCGTCGACGACCAACGCCACGACGCAGTTGCTGGCAAGTAGTCACACGTCGCTGATGCACGGCTGGCTGCCCACCACGATCCAGGTGGTCACCGCGGTGGTGCTCGCGCTCGCCGTCGGCTGGCGGTCGCGCCGGTGGCGGACGGTGTGGTTGCCGGGAGCTGCGCTGACCGGTGCCGCCGCGGCCTACCTGACGCACTGGTACATCGCCGACCGCGGCCTGTCCGACGACCCCGCGCCGGCCGCGCTGTGGGTCTGGATCGCGTTGACCGGGACGGCGGGGGCGGCGCTGGTCCTGGGCTGGCGCGGCGCGCGGCGCTGGCGGCGCGGGGCCGGGCTGCTGGCCGTGCCGTTGTGCGCGCTGTGCGCCGCGCTGGTGCTCAACCTGTGGGTCGGCTACTTCCCGACCGTGCAGGCGGCGTGGAACCAGCTCACCTCCGGTCCCCTGCCCGACCAGACCGACCCGGCGACCGTGATCGCGATGGCCGCCAAGCGGGCGCGTCCGCCGCACGGCAGCGTCGTTCCGGTGGCGATACCGGCGGACGCATCGCATTTCAAGCATCGCGGTGAGCTGGTTTACCTGCCGCCCGAATGGTTCACCAGCAACCCGCCGCCGGCCCTGCCGACGGTCATGATGATCGGGGGCCAGTTCAACACCCCCGCGGACTGGACCCGCGCGGGCAACGCGATCAAGACGATCGACGACTTCGCGGCCGCCCACGACGGCAAGGCGCCGGTGCTGGTGTTCGTCGACTCCGGCGGCGCGTTCAACAACGACACCGAATGCGTCAACGGCGCCCGCGGTAACGCCGCCGACCATCTGACCAAAGACGTTGTGCCGTATATGGTTTCGAAGTTCGGCGTTAGCCGCGACCGAACCAACTGGGGCGTCGCCGGCTGGTCGATGGGTGGGACCTGCGCCGTCGACCTGACGGTCATGCACCCCGACATGTTCAGCGCGTTCGTCGACGTCGCCGGCGACTTCTTCCCCAACGCCGGCACCAAGGCGCAGACCATCGCCCGGCTGTTCGGCGGAAACGCCGACGCCTGGGCGGCTTTCGACCCGACCACGGTGATCAGCCGGCACGGGCCGTACAGCGACGTGGCGGGCTGGTTCGCGATCTCCGCGGACGGGCCGCCGGCGGCGCGCCACGACCCGATGATGACCGACAGCGGCGCGATCCGCCTGGCCGGCCGGGAGGCCGCCGCCGACCCGGGCAACCAGACCGCGGCCGCCTACTCGCTGTGTGCGCTCGGGCGCGCAAACGGCATCGACTGCGCGGTGCTGGCGCAGCCCGGCAAGCACGACTGGCCCTTCGCCGACCGGGCCTTCGCCGCCGCGCTGCCGTGGCTGGCCGGCCGGCTGGGCACGCCGGGCATTCCGCGGACCGCGTTGCCCGGCACCGCCCCGCCCGCGCTCACCACCCCGGTCGTCGTCCCGGCCGACCGGTCCAACCCCGCCCGGCGGTAGCCGCCGGTGCCCATCGTCGCGCGCGTTCGGCGTGCCGTCTTTGCGCGGCACTGCAACCCGTGGAGCGCCTGGACCCGTTGGGCGAGCACCCCGTTGATCGTGGTGCCGGTGTGGACGCGGCGCTGGCGCGACGCGGCGTGGATTGCGTTGTGGCTGGCCGTGAATCCGTTCGTGTTCGGCAAGCCGGCGCACCGGCGGGCGTGGTCGACGCGGGCGATGCTGGGCGAGGAGTTGTGGATCAGCCGCCGCCCCCGCGACGCGGCCATGGCGGTCAGCGCGCTGACGTCGGTGGCCGCGCTGGGCGCCGTCGTCGCCGCATGGCGCCGGCGGGCACTGCCGGCGGCCACGGCCATCGCGATCCAGATGGCGCTGACGCTGGTGTACTGGGAGCAAATGGTGCGGTATCTGCAGCGCGAGCGACGGGCTTCAGTAGCGTAGCGACCATGCCCGACGAACCAGCAACGCCCGGCGCCACCGCGCCCGACCCCGGGTACGACAGCGCGGGCGTACCGACCTTCGAGTCCGTGCGCGAGAAGATCGAGAACCGCTACGCGACGTCGGTGGGCGGCGCGGAATTGGACGCCGAATCCCCCGAGGGCCGTTCGGTCGCCGAGCAATACGACGAGCGGGAGCGCGCCGCCGCCGAACGGTTGGCCCAGATCCGCGAGTCGATGCACGCGGACGAAGGCTAGGAAGTCGGCTTGGCGTCGGGGGGACGCTCGATGAGTGAAACGCGGCCGGGTTCGCGGATCGGGAGCCGGTTTGGGCCCTACCAGTTGCGGCGGTTGTTGGGCCGCGGCGGGATGGGCGAGGTCTACGAGGCCTACGACACCGTCAAGGACCGGGTGGTGGCGCTGAAACTGATGTCCGAGCAGGTGAGCTCGGACGACTCCTTCCGCCGGCGCATGCAGCGCGAGGCCCGGACGGCGGGCCGGCTGCAGGAACCGCACATCGTGCCGATCCACGATTTCGGCGAGGTCGACGGCCAGGTGTTCATCGACATGCGCCTCATCGAGGGGCGCGACCTGGGCACCGTGCTGAGCCGCACGGGGCCGCTGGCGCCACCGCGCGCCGTCGCGATCGTCGAACAGGTCGCCGCCGCCCTCGATGCCGCGCACCGCGCCGGGGTCATTCATCGCGACATCAAACCCGAGAACATCCTGCTCGCCGAGGGCGACTTCGCCTACCTGGTCGACTTCGGCATCGCCGCCGCGGCCACCGACGAGCGGGTGACCAAGACCGGCGCCGCCATCGGCAGCTGGAACTACATGGCGCCCGAGCGATTCGGCAACGACGACCCCACCTACCGCGTCGACATCTACGCCCTCGCCTGCCTGCTTTTCGAATGCCTCACGGGCACAAGGCCGTTCCAGACGACCAGCCTCAGCAGCCTGATGGCCGCACACCTGGCGCAGCCGGTCCCCCGCCCGAGCCAGCGAAACCCCGCCGTGCCCGCGGCGTTCGACGAGGTGATCGCCCGCGGGATGGCCAAAGACCCGGGCGCCCGATACCTCACCGCGGGCGATCTGGCGAAGGCGGCCCTGCACGCGCTCAGCACGCCGGATCAACGCGAGGCGACCGAATTGATCCAGCACAGCCGCCATTTCGCGCCGCCGCCCCCGACGTGGTTCCCCACCCCGCCGCCCTGGGCGCCACCCGCGCCACCCAGGCGCAGGCTGGGCCTGGTCATCGGCGCCCTCGCGCTCGTCGTCGCCGTCATCGCGGGTACCGGGGTGTGGTTGGCGGTCGACAGGTCCTCGGCCACGCAACCCGACAACCCCACCACGACGAGCCCGACCGAGGCGACCTCGACCGCGAGCGCGGTGACCACCAGCACGGCGCCCATAGTTGGTCCCGCACAACTGGATTCGCTGCTGCTGCCGGTCGACCAGGTCAACGTCCTCATCGGCACCACCGGCATCGTCGTCGACCACAGCGTGACGGAGATGACCGACCCCGGCCCCGACAACACGCTGTCGGACGAGAAGTGCCTGGGCGCGCTGATGGGGTTCCAAACCCGGACGTACAAGAGCAGCGGCTACACCGCGACGCTGGCCCAGCTGATGAAGAAGCCGCAGAGCAAACCGGCCTACGTCGTGGTCCAGGGCGCGGTGATCTTCGCCACCGCCGACCAGGCCCGCAAATTCGTGACCGACCAGTGGCCCCAATGGCGGGACTGCGGGGGCAAGACGGTGACCCAGCCCGCCGACAAGGCCCCGCTCGAATGGACCTTCGGTCAGATCAGCGGCAATCCGCCCAACATCGCCCTGCAGCACACGCTGGCCAACAGCCCGGTGGTGTGCCAGCACGTCCTGTCGGCGGTGTCGAACGTCGTGCTCGATGTCAACGCCTGCGCGCCCGGAATCATCAACCAGGGCAGGCAGATCGCCAACCAGATGGCGGCGAAAATCCCGGGCTGAGAGCCGATCAGGCGGTCACCTTGCGTCGCCGGGTCGACCGCCGCGGCGGCGCGGCGCGGCCGATGACCTCGGCGAGAAACTTGCCGGTGTAGCTCTCCGGCACGGCGGCGATGTCCTCCGGGGTGCCCTCGGCCACCACGGTTCCGCCCTCGGCCCCGCCCTCGGGCCCCATGTCGACGATCCAGTCCGACGTCTTGATGACGTCGAGGTTGTGCTCGATCACGATCACGGTGTTGCCCTTGTCCACCAGGCCGTTGATGACGCTGAGCAGCTTGCGGATGTCGTCGAAATGCAGGCCGGTGGTGGGCTCGTCGAGGATGTAGACGGTCCGCCCGGTCGAGCGCTTCTGCAGTTCGGCGGCCAGCTTGACGCGCTGCGCCTCACCCCCGGACAGCGTCGGCGCGGGCTGGCCCAGCCGGACGTAGCCGAGACCGACGTCGACCAGCGTGCGCAGGTAGCGGTGGATGCCGGTGATCGGCTCGAAGAAGTCCGCCGCCTCCTCGATCGACATGTCCAGCACCTCGGAGATGGTCTTGCCCTTGTAGTGCACCTCCAGCGTTTCGCGGTTGTAGCGTGCGCCATGGCACACCTCGCACGGCACGTAGACGTCGGGCAGGAAGTTCATCTCGATCTTGATGGTGCCGTCGCCCGTGCACGCCTCGCAGCGGCCGCCCTTGACGTTGAACGAGAACCGGCCCGGTTGGTAGCCACGGACTTTCGCCTCGGTGGTGGCCGCGAACAGGGTGCGGATCTTGTCGAACACCCCGGTGTAGGTGGCCGGGTTGGACCGCGGCGTGCGCCCGATCGGCGACTGGTCCACCCGCACCAGCTTGTCCAGGTGGTCCAGGCCCGTCACCCGGGTGTGCCGCCCCGGCACCAGCCGGGCGCCGTTGAGCCGGTTGGCCAGCACCGTGGCCAGGATGTCGTTGACCAGCGTGGACTTGCCGGAGCCGGACACCCCCGTCACCGAGGTGAGCACGCCGAGCGGGAACGAGACGTCGATGCCGCGCAGGTTGTGCTCGCGGGCGCCGACGACGGTGAGCTGGCGCTTGCGGTCTGTCGGACGCCGGATCGCCGGCATCTCGATGGCCTCCTTGCCCGACAGGAAGGCGCCGGTGATCGAGTCCTTGTTGGCCAGCAGCTCGGCATAGGTGCCGCTGTGCACGATCTGGCCGCCGTGCTCACCGGCGCGGGGACCGATGTCGACGATCCAGTCCGCGTGCGCGATGGTGTCCTCGTCGTGCTCGACGACGATCAGGGTATTGCCCAAATCCCTTAGCCGCGTGAGGGTTTCGATGAGGCGCCGGTTGTCACGCTGGTGCAGGCCGATGGACGGCTCGTCGAGCACGTAGAGCACGCCCACCAGGCCGGACCCGATCTGGGTGGCCAGCCGGATGCGTTGCGCCTCACCACCGGACAGCGTGGCCGCGGCGCGCGACAGCGACAGGTAGTCCAGCCCGACGTCGAGCAGAAAGCCCAGCCGCGACTGGATTTCCTTGAGCACCTGGCCCGCGATCGCCTGTTCGCGCGGGCCCAGGGTGAGCGCGTTCAGGAAGTCCGAGCAGTCCGAGATCGACAGCTCGGACACCTCGGCGATGGACTTCTTGCCGTGCCGGCCCGCGGCGAGCGTCACCGCCAGGATCTCCGGCTTGAGCCGGGTGCCCTCGCACTCCGGGCAGGGCACGTCACGCATGAAGCCCTCGTAGCGTTCCTTCATCTGCTCGGATTCGGTCTGGGCCATCTTGCGTTGCAGGAACGCCAGCACACCCTCGAAATCGGCGTAGTAGGAACGGGTTCGGCCATACCGGTTGCGGTAGCGCACGTGCACCTGGTGGTCGCAGCCCTCGAGGATCGCCTTGCGCGCCTTGGGCGGCAGCTTGCGCCACGGCGTGTCGACGTCGAAGCCCATCTCCTCGCCGAGGCCGGCCATCATCCGGGTGAAGTACTCGGCGGTGTGGCCGGTGGACCACGGCGCCACCGCGCCCTCGGCCAGCGTGCGCTCGGGGTCGGGCACCACCAGGTCGGGGTCGACCTCCTTGCGGATGCCCAGGCCGGTGCACTCGGGGCAGGCGCCGTAGGGCGAGTTGAACGAGAACGAACGCGGCTCCAGGTCGTCGACCGCCAGCGCGTGGCCGTTGGGGCAGGCCAGCTTCTCGGAGAACCGCTGCTCACGATTGTGGGCGTCGTGCTCGTGGTCGACGAACTCCAGCACGACGATGCCGTCGGCCAGGTTGAGCGCGGTCTCCACCGAGTCGGTGAGCCGCTGCTTGGCGCTGGCCTTGACGGTGAGGCGGTCCACCACCACCTCGATGTCGTGCTTCTCCTGCTTCTTCAGCTTGGGCGGGTCGGTCAGCGGATGCACCACGCCGTCGACCCGCACCCGGCTGTAGCCCTGCGCGTTCAGCTTCTCGAACAGGTCGGCGAACTCGCCCTTGCGGGTGCGCACCACCGGCGCGAGCACCAGGAAACGGGTGCCCTCCGGCATCGCCAGCACCTGGTCGACGATTTGCTGGGGCGTCTGGCGGGCGATCCGCTCACCGCAGACCGGGCAGTGCGGGGTGCCGGCGCGCGCGTAGAGCAGCCGCAGGTAGTCATACACCTCGGTGATGGTCCCGACGGTCGACCTCGGGTTGCGGTTGGTCGACTTCTGGTCGATCGACACCGCCGGGGACAGGCCCTCGATGAAATCGACGTCCGGCTTGTCCATCTGCCCCAGGAACTGCCGCGCATAGGCCGACAGCGACTCCACGTACCGGCGCTGGCCCTCGGCGAAGATGGTGTCGAACGCCAGCGACGATTTGCCCGAACCCGACAGCCCGGTGAAGACGATCAGCGCGTCGCGGGGCAGGTCGAGGTCGACGCCACGCAGGTTGTGTTCGCGGGCGCCCTTGATGATCAGGCGGTCAGCCACGCTGCCCTCTCTCGGTGAATCCTCTGCGTACTGCGGCGGGTATGCGCACGGCGCATTCCATGCTATGTGCCCGTACCGACAAGCAACGTTTGACCAGTAACGTGGCCGCTATGACTGCCTCGGTTGTGCCTAGCGACGACTACACCGGACACGTCGACCCCGGTACCGCGGCCCGCCGGACCCTACCCGGCGCCACGATCCTAAAGGCCTCGGTGGGCCCCATGGACAACAACGCGTATCTGGTGACATGTTCCGCTACCGGCGAAACCCTGTTGATCGACGCCGCCAACGACGCGGACGTGCTGATCGGCCTGATCCGGGAGCACGCACCGAAGGTCTCGCTGATCTTGACCAGCCACCAACACTTCGACCACTGGCAGGCGCTGCAGGCCGTCGCCGCGGCCACCGGGGCACCCACCGCCGCCCACGAGATCGACGCCGAGCCGCTGCCCGTCAAACCGGACCGTTTGCTGGCGGGCGGCGACACCGTGGAGATCGGCGAGCTGCGCTTCGACGTCATCCACCTGCGCGGGCACACGCCCGGCTCGATCGCGCTCGCCCTCGACGGGCCCGCGACGGGCGGGGTGACCCAGCTGTTCACCGGCGACTGCCTGTTCCCCGGCGGCGTCGGCAAGACGTGGCAGCCGGGCGACTTCACCCAGCTGCTCGACGACGTCACCGCCCGGGTGTTCGACGTGTACGACGACTCCACCGTCGTCTACCCCGGCCACGGCGACGATACAACGCTCGGCGCCGAGCGCCCCAACCCTGTCTCTTATACACATCT
>NZ_LATC01000062.1:0-30381 GCF_001414075.1 Mycobacterium sp. UM_11
GTGTATAAGAGACAGGCCATCGCGCTGAGCCGCAGCCAGGCGATCGAACTCGTTGGCGCGCAACGGTCCTCGCCGACGCCCGATGCGGCCGCGCTGGTCGGCGTCAGCGGCGAGCGGACCTAGGGCCTACGAATCCTCGGCGGTATCCAGCAGCCGCAGCGGGTGCAGGCCGTCGACCGCGCCGACGAACGGCGGGTGGATGCTGTAGCCGAGCATGCGGCGAATGTCATCGGAAACCGATCGCGCGATGTCACGCGAGATGGACAACGTGAAGGCCTCCATCGGGCGCAGCCACGGTTGGCAGTACTGCGCGGTGACGGCAAGGCGCTCGCGGTCGGTTTTGTTCGCGCCCCCGCCGTGCCAAAGCGTGCCCACGAAGAACACGCACGAACCGGCCGGCATCACCACGGGCAGCGCCGCATCGTCAGGGCCGGGCCGGCGCTTGCCCCATCGGTGGCTGCCGGGGTACAGAACGGTGGCGCCGTTGTCGGCGGTGAAGTCGTCGATGGCCCAGATCGTCGCTGCCGCCAAGGGATCTCGTGGGCGCGGCACAGGGTAGAACCCGTCGTCGTGGTGCGCCAGCTGCGCGGCCTCGCCCGGTTGAATGTTGATGGCCTGCAACGCCGAAAGCAGGTAGTTCGGCATCAGCAGGCGATCGAGGACGGCCAGCACCCGCGGGTTGTCGACGAGCCCGTCGCACACCCGGGTGCGGCTCAGCAGGCTGTAGATGCGCTGGGTGTGCCGGCCCTCAAACGAGTTGCGTCCGGTGTGCCCGAGCCACGGACGCACGACCTCACGGATTTCATGGCACTGCTCGGCGGTCAGCAGGCCTTCCCAGATGACGTAACCGTCGCGGTCCAGGGCCGCCATGTCGGCGTCGACGGTCGCGCCGTCGACCGAGCTCCCACCAGTCGGCGTCCGCTTGTACCGCTGCGCCAGATCACCCCTGAGGTCCTCCAGCGTCGTCACGGACTCGTCGTCGGCATTCATTGGCACTCGTCCTTCATCCCGGTCCCACATTAAGCCGAGTTCGCCGCAACTCAACCCCTCAAACCGGTGATGAACCGTTGCACGCTTCGGGTCAGCGATCGCGGAACGTGGTCGGGGTCCATCAGGTCGTTTTCCGCCAGCGGTCCCGCCTCGTCGGCCACGGTGCGCTCGGTGAACGGTCGCAACGTCTTGCCGTCCCCGCGGAGCGCTTCGATCGCCTTGCGGACCGACCGGCATTCACGCATCGCCTGTTCGAACTCTTTGTCGGACACGCCGAGGTGCTCGGCCACCAATTGATCTCGCACCGAGGTGATTTCGCTGCGCACGCCGTCGTCTTCGGAACTCGCCGGTTGCGCCTCGATGGCCAGATCGCATTCGCTGTCGAACCCCATCGATCGGTTGTTGAGGTTCGACGATCCGATGCGCAGGAACCGGTCGTCCACCGCCATCACCTTCGAGTGGACGTAGATGGGTGCCCCGCCGTCGGCAACCGGCCAGTAGATGCCCAGCCGCCGATGGACGTCGGCGGCCCACAGCACCTGAATGAGCCGATGGCGAGCGGAGTCCATCGTTCCCCGCTCGAGCGGGTTGTTGCCCCGGCGGGCGACGACGATGACGATCTCCGGGCCATCATCTTCCCGTAGCCGGGCGGCCAGCGCCTCGACCATGCGTCGGGCCGCCAGATACTGGTTCTCCAGATAGATGGTGTCGCGCGCCGCCGCGATCGCCGCGAGGTTGAGCGCCTCGACGTCCCGGGTCTCGGGGCGACCGTCGAGTTCCGGCAGGGTTAGCGCGATTCCGACGTCGACGCCACGCAGGGTGGGGCCGAGCTTGCCGGGCCATGCGGTGTGCCTGGCGGTGATCGGCGTCAACGATTGCCCGGTCGCCGTCCGCCACCGCGCCACGGCTTGCTCGCTGAGCGCACGCGCGGCCTCGCCGTCGACCGCTGTGGCGACGTCGTGGCGCGGCCCGTAGCTGCGGCCCAACGTCCGGCGGGCGTAATTGCGATGTTCGTGCGCGCGGGTGTCCCAACGGTCGACGGTGAGGTCGATGCCGCCGCAGAACGCCACCGAATCGTCGATCACCACGATCTTTTGGTGATGGACCGAGCCGGTGGGATGGGCACCGTCGATAGCGAAGTGGATTCGCCTGCTGCTGATCTGGTTGACCAGCGCCACCGGAGTCAGCCCAAACCAGATGCCGTCGAAGGCCGGCAGTAGACGCAGGTTGGACTTCAGTAGGTAGATGTCGAGCGTTGGTCGCTTCCACAGCATCCAATACAGAAAGGCGCCAAGCTGATTGGGGCCGGGCAGCGTCTTGGTGCGGCGCTCGAACGTCATCCTGGCGTCGAAATCCCAACCGACCAGCGTGATCCGGTGCCTGGCCCGCAACATCGCGGCCTTGACCTGCTTGAAGTAATCGGCCGCATCGATGATGTGAGCCCACTGATCGGCGCGCGCCACCCGCCAGCACGTCTGTCCGGGGATCAGCAGTCGGTCGTCGCCCACGCCCGCGCCCTCAACGAGATTGACGGTTCAGCGTGGGCATAGCCCTGTGTACCACAGCCGGCGGCGTCCGACGCCCGCGTGGACAGGTCGGCAGGACAACGCCGCCCATCTGTACGAGGATGGAACGGTGCGGACGCTTCTCGTGCTGGCGAGCCTCGCCGCCATGATCGCCGCGGCCTCGCCCGCACACGCCGATCCGACCGGTAACCCCGACGCGAACTTTTTGGCGGCACTCGATCGGGCCGGCGTCCCGTACAAAAACGGCGCCGTCGCCGTACAGGTCGCCAAGAAGGCCTGCGAACTTATGGACCAGGGTCACTCCAAAGCCGCCGTCATCCAGAGTGTGACGTCAGAGAACGGGGGATTCACGGTCTCGGACGCGACCAGCTTCACCACCAGCGCGGTGAACGCCTACTGTCCCCAGCACATCGGAGAGCCGGACACGGTCGCACCGCCGCCTCCGACCAACACCGGGATGTTCCCCTGGATTCCGTTGCCGCCGCTAGGCGCTGGTTAGACAGAAACGCGGGCGTTCGCAGAGGGGTTGGCACGCGGCGGCCAGGCCCGCCAAGATGGACATGGTGTGGCCCGACTGGTGGATGATTCTGATCGGCATCGCGAGTGCGTTCGCGGTGATCTGGGTGCTCCTGGCCCTCACCTTCTGGCTGCTGAGACCCAAGGCCAAGTTGCAGGACCTGGTGCGCCTGCTGCCCGACGTGCTCCGCCTGTTGAAACGCCTCGCCGCCGATTCCGAGTTGCCACGCCGGATCCGGATCGCATTGGTGGCGTTGATCGCCTTCGTCGTGTCGCCCATCGACCTGATCCCGGACGCGATCCCGGTCATCGGATTCGCCGACGACGTGGTGATCGTCGGCTTGGTGCTGCGCTGGGTCAGCCGGGTGGCCGGACCCGACGCGCTGGCCAGGCACTGGCCCGGTAGCCCCGACGGCCTGGCGACGCTGTGCTGGCTGTGCGGGCTGCCCGATCCCGCGCTGGAGTGACATGGACCTGCTTCGACGCACCCTGGGTTACCGGGTCAGGATCGGCGCACTGATCGAACTCGCGCTGTGGCTGGCCATCCCCTACCTGTGTATCGGCTTCGTGTGGACGCTTTTTCACGCCGAAGAGGCTCGACAGATTCAGGCCCGGGTGGAGGCGGTGTCGCCCACGGGAGCCGACGTCGTAGCCTTCGGCCTGACCACGGCGCTATGGCCGGCCTCGATACAAATCGCCCGGGCGTGCCCCGCCCCATAGGCAAGAGCGCGGTTTGCTCCTAGGCTGCCGGGCATGGCCATCGACCGAGCCGCGCTTCTGGCGGGCAGCATCCGATTCACCTCCGGCGTCTGGTTCCTCGTCGAGCCGTTGAGCGCCAACCGGTTCTGGGGAGATTCGCAGGAGCCGACGCCGACGGCGCGACTGTTGTTGCGGTCCATGGGTTATCGCGACGCGCTGATCGGCGGGCTGCTCGCGACCGCGGCGTTGCGCGGCAAGCACACTCGCGGCTGGTTCCTGGCCTCCGGCGG
This sequence comes from Mycobacterium sp. UM_11, assembly GCF_001414075.1. Classification (NCBI taxonomy): domain Bacteria; kingdom Bacillati; phylum Actinomycetota; class Actinomycetes; order Mycobacteriales; family Mycobacteriaceae; genus Mycobacterium; species Mycobacterium sp. UM_11. The sequence continues at coordinate 4,022 of NZ_LATC01000062.1, forward strand.
TGCCGACGCCGCCGACCTGCTGGGCGGTCTCAGCGTCCACGACGAATTGAAGCCCGCACAGCAACTCATCGGACTGGGCGGCGCCGTCGTCGGCATCGGCGTCGGACTCTGGGGCGCCGCGCGGCGGAGCACCCGGAAGAGCGAAGCGCCGACGACCTGAACCAAGCAAAGCCGTACGCATTTGCTGGGCCGGGTCGTACGCTCATGGCGTGCCCGAAACAGCGTATGCAAACTGCGGTGATCTCAGCCTCGCGTACCAGGTGTTCGGCGCCGGACCGGTCAACCTGGTGTTCGCCGGGTCATTCGTCAGCCACGTCGAAATGTTCTGGACCGTGCCGGAGTTCGAGGCGTTCATGGGCCGGCTCTCGACGTTTTGCCGCGTGCTGCTGTTCGACAAGGCCGGAGTTGGACTCTCCGACCCCGTTCCGAAGGTGCGGACGCTCGAGGACCGGGCGGCCGAGATCGAGGCGGTCATGGACGCCGCCGGGTTCAAAGACGCGGTGCTGTTCGGGGTTAGCGAGGGCGGCCCCGCGGCCATGCTGTTTGCCGCGACACGGCCCAAACGCACGCGGGCGCTGATCATCACCGGTTCCTCCTCCTTCACCGGCTGGGGGTCGTGGGAGGACATGGAGGGAGACCCGGCGGCGCTGCGGGAGAGGATGGCGCCCGCGCTCGGCGACGCCTACACGCCGTCGGTGGATCAGGTCGCCAGGTTCCAGGGGTTCGGCCGGGCGATCCGCCGTTCGTGGGGGAGCGGTGAGGCGCTTCGGAGTCTGCTGCCGTCGATCCGATCGACGCGCCAGCTCGCGATGCTGGAACGCATGAGCGCCAGCCCCGGAATGGCCCGGGCGACAATGGAATCCGCGTTCACAATTGACATCCGTCCCATCTTGCCGACGATCAGCGCACCCGCCCTGGTGATCCACGCCACGGCCGATTTGGTGCCCGTGCAGTTCGGCCGCTATATCGCCGAGCACATCCCGAACGCGCGAATGCTGGAAGTGGCCGGCGACGACCACGCGCCGTGGTTCACCGACCCCGACCGCATTACCACCGAGATCGAAGAGTTCCTGACCGGCAGCCACAGCGCGCCGCCGCAATCCGAGCGCGCTTTGCGCACGGTGCTCTTCACCGACATCGTCGCGTCCACCGAACGCGCGGCGGCGGACGGCGACGAACGGTGGCGCGCGGTCCTGCAACGCTTCGGTGAGATCACCACCGGCGCGACGGAGCGGTTCGGCGGAAAGGTGGTCAAGAGCACCGGTGACGGCCACCTCGCCACCTTCGACGGGCCGACGCAGGCGATCCGTTGCGCCGAGGCCCTGCACGACCAGGCCGAAACGCTGGGCATCGAGCTGCGGGTGGGCATCCATACGGGGGAGTGCGAACTGCTCGGCGCCGACATCGGGGGGATCGCGGTGCACATCGCCGCCCGCATCCTCGCCCTGGCCGGGCCCCGCGAGATCCTGGTCTCCAGCACCGTGCGGGACCTGGTCGTCGGCTCGGGAACCCACTTCGAGGACCGGGGTGGGGCCGAGCTGCGCGGCGTGCCCGGCACCTGGCAGATCCTCGCCGTCGACCGGCACCGCGCCGGCGCGCCCTCACGCGACGCCCAGTTGGCCGCCGCGCCCACGCCCGGCCCCCGAACGGCGATGCGGCGGTCCGACCGCGCCGTTGCGCTGATGGCCAAGCGCGCTCCCTGGATGCTGCGCGGCGTGGCGCGTCTGGTCCCCGTGGCCGAACGCGGGTAAGGGGTCGCCCCGACGAGTTGAATGCGGTTGACTGGCGCCATGGCTGTGGGCGTGCTGACATTCATCACCGACGAGGGCATCGGACCGGCAGAGCTGGGTCGGGCGCTCGAAGAGCGTGGGTTCGAGTCGCTGTTCCTGGCCGAGCACACCCACATCCCGGCGGGCGAGGTAACGCCCTACCCGGCGGGTGGGCCGATTCCGCGGAAGTATTACCGCACGCTGGATCCGTTCGTCGCATTGACGGCGGCCGCCGTCGTCACCGAGCGGCTGGTCCTGGGCACCGGCATCGCGCTGGTGCCCCAGCGCGATCCCATTCACACGGCCAAGGAAGTGGCGTCACTGGATCTGGTGTCGCAGGGTCGATTTCGGTTCGGCGTGGGCGTGGGCTGGTTGCGCGAGGAAATCGCCAACCACGGGGTCGACCCGTCGGTCCGGGGACGGGTGGTCGACGAGCGATTGGACGCGATGATCGAGATCTGGACGCACGAAAAGGCCGAATTTCACGGCGAATTCGTGGACTTTGGCCCCATCTACAGCTGGCCCAAGCCGGTGCAAGAGGCCTATCCGCCGCTGTACTTCGGCGGCGGACCCGCGGGCTTCAAACGCATCGCCCGGCTGCACGCCGGCTGGCTGTCGATGACACCGTCGGCGGAGGCGTTGGCGCCTCAACTGGAGCGGCTGCGCGATGCGGCCGGCAGCGACGTGCCCGTGATCAGCCTCCATGCCGGCGCATCGACGGCCAAAGAGCTCGAGGGCTACCTCGCTCTGGGAGTGGAGCACCTGCTGGTGGAACTGCCCACCGAACCTCGCGACGAAACGCTTCGCCGGCTCGACGAGCTGCGGGCCGAGTTTGCGAAGCTAACGTAAGGCTAAGTGCCGCAAAACGTTTGGTACTTCCCGAAGTCCTCGGGGGCCGGGGTGGCGTAGCGTTCCAGCCCCGGTCTTTCGTCGTAGGGTGCCCTCACCGCGGCCAGCAGCCGCTCGACGGGGGCGAGGTCGCCGGCCGTCGCGGCGGTCAGCGCCTCCTCGACCAGGTGGTTGCGCGGGATGTAGACCGGGTTGGCCCGGTCCATGACGTCCGCGTCCGGGCGCAGGGCCTGCCAGCGCGGCAGCCACGCGTCGAACCCGGCGAGGTCGATGAACTCCCCGCGCGCCGGTTCGGTGTCGCCGCGCGCGGCTCGGCCGAGCCGACGGAAAAAGGAGGTGTAGTCGACGTGGCTGCCCTTCAGCAAGGCCAGCAAGTCATCGACCAGCGCCGCGAAGTCTCGGGCGTCGACGTCGGACACGCCGAGTTTGGCGCGCATCCCCGACGACCACACGGCGTCGTACTCGCGCTGGAACACCCCGAACGATTGCTCCGCCAGCGCGACTCCCTCCTCGACATCGTCGGAGAACAGCGGAAGCAGCGTCTCGGCGAAGCGGGCGAGGTTCCAGCCGGCGACCAGGGGCTGGTTGCCATACGCGTAGCGGCCCCAGAAGTCGATGGAACTGAAGACCGTCTCGGGGTCGTAGGCCTCCATGAACGCGCACGGCCCGTAGTCGATCGTTTCGCCCGAGATCGTCATGTTGTCGGTGTTCATCACCCCGTGGACGAATCCGATCAGCATCCAGCGCGCAATCAGCGACGCCTGGACGGCGACCACCCCCTCGAAGAGCGCCAGGTAGGGGCGTTCGGCGTCCGCGGCGCCGGGGTGGTGCCGGGCGATCGCGTGGTCGGCGAGGCGCCGCAGCAGGTCCACGTCGCCGGTCGACGCGGCGAACTGGAAGCTGCCCACCCGCAGGTGGCTGCTGGCCACACGCGCCAAGACGGCTCCCGGAAGTTCCGCCTCGCGCAGCACCGGGCGGCCGGTGCCCACGACGGCCAACGATCGCGTGGTGGGCACCCCGAGCGAATGCATGGCCTCGCTGACGATGTACTCGCGCAGCATCGGCCCCACCGCGGCCAGGCCGTCGCCGCCGCGGGCGAACGGTGTCGGCCCGGAGCCCTTCAGGTGGACGTCACGCAAGCGTCCGTCGCGGTCGACGAGTTCGCCGAGCAGCAGCGCGCGGCCGTCGCCCAGCCGTGGCACGAAGCCGCCGAACTGATGCCCGGCGTAGGCCTGGGCCACCGGCGCGGCCGAGCTGGGGACCAACGCGCCGACCAGGAAGCGCAGCCCGTCGGGGCCGCGCAACCAGTCGGCGTCCAGGCCAAGCTCGGTGGCGAGCCGCTCGTTGAACGCGAGCAGCCGGAGGTCGGCCGGGGCCTCGGCTTGCCAGCGGACCGCCATCTCCGGCAGTTCACGGAAGAACCGGTCCTGCAGGGCAACGGTCATATCCGGGGCGACGCTCACCTCTACGAGCCTACGTAAACGGCTAGGAGCCGAGGGCCTGGCCGATCAGGTCCCGGGCCCGGTCCAGCATCGAGGCGAACGGCCCAAGGGCGAAGTTGAGCTTCGCCGACTCCACGCCGGGGTGCGGGTGGGTTGGCGCGATGGCCTGCGCCGCTCGCACCGCGGTGCCCATCCGCTTGAGGTCAGCCTCGTCGACTTCCCGCTGCAGCACGGGGAACTCGTCGCTTTCCTCCTGATTGGCGTGGTCGAGCACGGCGTCGCGCAGCTTGGTCACCTCGTTGACGAACTCCTGCGAGGTGATGTCGAGTTTCTCGATCTGCGACAGCAACTCCTTGGCCTCGTGCTCCTCTTTGAGGCGGGCGTCGACGATCGCGTCGCCGGCGTCGGCCTCGCGGCGCACGCGCGGATGCACCACCATTTCCTCGGCCGTCTCGTGCACGGCCAGCAGCTGACGCAGCGTGGTGAACGGCTTTTCTCGCGCCTGGGGGTCAGTCGCGTGCAGCACCTCGTCGAACAGGTCCTCGATCAGGTTGTGCTGCGCCTTCAGGAACGCGACGACTTCCTCGGGCGATTGGACAATCATGTCGGCCATCGCCGATACCTCCACTGTTCTCGGGGATTAGGGACGCGCACGATGGGCTGTGTGCGGCTTGGCGAGGCATACCCGCTGCACAAACGCCTAAACGACGCCGCGCTGCTGCGCGCCGCCGCCTTCGCGGCCAGATCCCCGCCAGGCGTGGGCGCCTGACGGGGATCTGAACTGTGCGAACGCGTCAGACGGTGCGGTCGTGGGTGGCCGGCCCGACGCCGGTCCCGACGGCGGTGTCCTTCCGGCGCCTCAGCCCGGCGAGCCCGCCCAACCCGAGGAGGCCGACGAGGCCCCACAGCCCGGTGTTGTCGCTGTGCTGATCAGTGTTGTTGCTGTTGTCCGCCAACGTCGTTGTGGTCGCCGTCGGTGCGGGAGCGCTCGGGGTGGTGGCGTTAGCTACACCTGCCCCACCCAACAGCAGTGCCCCGGTGGCGGAAGCAATCGCAATGGCCTTACGCATGTCTACTCCTAAAGGGTTTTTCCTAGCCCAGGCGGGTGACCAGGTTGCTCTAGCCCCCCACGGGAAGCGACGCGCGGCAATGGGCCGCAGCGTGGCGACTGCTGGCTACCCCGGGCAGCCCGCGGGAAACCCGTTCCCAGAACGCGTTTCGTTTGCTGTCCTAGCCGGCTGGCGGAGGACGCCATACCGCCGAAAGCGATCTGCGTCACAGGGCGGACGGTGATGTTATCGGCCGGCGGCCGAATGGGTAGCCGCTAAAAAGGCGCTTTCATGCCGAGCCAATCAATCAATGCAGGAGGCCACATTTCGATGACTTCATCGGACAAGACCACGGTGCTCGCGCAGTTGCGCGCGCTCCACCAGCTGACCAACACCGAGATCCAGGTTGCCGAGACCCGCATCGCGCAGGCCCGCACCGAGGCCGTCCAGCGTGAGCTGACGCAGAACGCGTCGAACGCCCGCGGCCGGTCGGAGGCCATCGAGAAGGCGATCCGCGACCTGGGCGGCGTCCCCGACATCGTGGGCCCGTTCCTGGGCCGTGCGGCCGCGGCGGTCAAGGCCCTGACCGAGCAGGCCCAGCCGTTCGACGAGGCGCTACTGGGTGACCTCGCGCTCGAGGACCAGCTCCTGGACCGCTCCCGCTACCTCAAAGCCCTGGCCGTCGCCGCCGAGCTTCCCGACGTGGAGAGCCTGGCGACGCGGCTGATCACCGCCCACTCGGCGACCGTCGACTGGCTGACGACCGTGCTGGCCGAGGACGCGCTGGGCGGCCCGGCCGCGCTGCGTCGCACGCCGTTGCAGGCGGCCGCCGGCACCGCGGTGAAATTGGTGAACCTGCCGGTCGAGTGGTCGTTCCGAGGCGTGGACCGGGCCGCGGACGCGCTGCGTTCGGCCCGCCCGACCTTCAACGAATTCGTCAGCCGCGGCGCCCACGCCGGTGACGTGGCGACGAAGGCGCTCGCCGCGTCCCGGAACGCCGCCCTCGAGGCGGCCGAGAAGGTCACCCGCGGCGAGGGCGCGCGGCAGGCCGCCGACGCCCTGCACGCGGCCCGCACGGCGGTGGGGGTCCTGGATCCCGACGAGCTGCCCATCGCCAACTACGACGAGCTCAACGTCAGCGAGGCCGTCGCCGAGGTGAAGGAGCTCGCCAATCCGCGCGACGTGCGCGCGATCATCGCCTACGAGGAGGCGAACAAGAATCGCCAGCGGGTGGTTTCGGCCGCCCAGACGCGCGTCGCCGCGATCGCGCAGGAGGTTGTCGGCATCAACTAGCTCACGGCGGGCTTACGCGAGGCCGCCCGGGCGACCGTTCTGGTCCGTCCGGGCGGCCGAGCCGTTTCTCGGGGACATGCCCAACCGGTCGTTGGGGCTTATCGCTACGGTTAGAGCCAGCCCGACATCGCCAACAACGAAAAGACGAGATGTACGACCAGGTCAACAGCAGCGCGACGGAGCCCGACGACGTCATCGGCTACCGCATCGATCCCGTTCTGGCCCGCAGCTGGCTGCTGGTCAACGGTGCGCACGCCGACCGCTTCCAGTCCGCGGCGCACTCCCGCGCCGACATCGTCGTGCTCGACATCGAGGACGCCGTCGCGCCCAAGGACAAGCACGCCGCGCGTGACAACGTGGTGAGTTGGCTGAGCGCCGGCAACACCGACTGGGTCCGGGTCAATGGCTTCGGCACGCCGTGGTGGGCGGACGACCTCGCCGCGCTGGCCGCGACGCCGGTCGGCGGGGTGATGCTGGCGATGGTCGAATCGGTGGACCACGTCACCGAGACCGCGCAGCGGCTGCCCAACGTCCCGATCGTGGCGCTGGTGGAAACGGCCCGCGGGCTGGAGCGCATCACCGAAATCGCCGCCGCCAAGGGCACCTTCCGGCTGGCGTTCGGCATCGGCGATTTCCGCCGCGATACCGGTTTCGGTGAGGACCCGAGCACGCTGGCCTACGCCCGGTCGCGGTTCACGATCGCCGCGAAGGCGGCCAGCCTGCCCAGCGCCATCGACGGGCCCACGATCGGCTCCAACGCGCTGAAGCTGATCGAGGCCACCGCGGTGTCCGTGGAGTTCGGGATGACGGGCAAGATCTGCCTGACCCCGGATCAATGCGCCGTGGTGAACGAGGGGCTGTCGCCGTCGCAAGACGAAATATCTTGGGCGAAAGAGTTTTTCGCGGAGTTCGAACGCGACGGCGGGGAGATTCGCAACGGCTCCGACCTGCCGCGCATCGCCAGGGCCACCAAGATCCTCGAACTGGCGCGCGCCTACGGCATAGAATCGTCGGACTTCGACGACGAAGAACGGGATCATTCGCCCGCGCCGTCGGACACCTATCACTACTGAGTTCGCGAGACGGGTCGACAGATGAGCGTTGCCGTGGATTTCCATTTCGACCCGATGTGCCCGTTCGCTTACCAGACCTCGCTGTGGATCCGCGACGTTCGCGAGCAGCTGGGAATCACCGTCGACTGGCGCTTTTTCAGCCTCGAGGAGGTCAACCGGTCGGAGGGCCAGAAACACCCGTGGGAGCGGGAGTGGTCCTATGGCTGGTCGCTGATGCGGATCGGGGCGCTGCTGCGCCGCACCGACATGTCGCTGCTGGACCGCTGGTACGCCGCCGTCGGGCACGAACTGCACACGCTGGGCGGCAAACCGCACGATCCGGCCGTCGCGCGGCGCTTGCTGAGCGACATCGGGGTCGAGGCGTCGGTTCTCGATGCGGCGCTTGACGACCCGACGACTCACGACGAGATACTGCGCGAGCATCAGCGGGTCATTGACGCCGGCGGCTACGGGGTGCCCACGCTTTTCCTGTTGGGGCAGTGCCTGTTTGGGCCGGTGCTGGTGGACCCGCCGACCGGGCCGCAGGCCCTGACGCTGTGGAACGTCGTCGCCGGCATGGCCGAGTTGCCGCACGTGTACGAGCTGCAGCGACCCAAATCGCCGGCCGACGCGGAACTGATCGGCCGCGCGTTGCGCCCATACCTGGATGGGCGTGACTGGGTCAGCATCAATCGCGGCGAGGTCATCGACGTCGAGCGCCTCACCGGCCAGGCTTGACCGCGCCCTCGCTACGCTGGCGAGCGTGACCGGCAAGGGCCCCATCCGGGTGGCGCGGGTCTACGACGACCTCACACCCGAGGACGGCCAGCGCGTGCTGGTCGACCGGATCTGGCCGCGGGGAGTGCGCAAGGACGACCCCCGGGTGGGCATCTGGTGCAGGGAGGTCGCGCCGTCCAAGGACCTCCGCGAGTGGTATCACCACCGGCCCGAACTCTTCGACGAATTCGCGTCGCGTTACCACGCGGAACTGCGCGGCAACCCGGCGCTCGGGGAATTGCGGGAACTGGCCAAGCGCGGCGGCGTCACCCTGGTCACCGCCACCCGCACCCCCGACATCAGCCACGCGGCCGTTCTGGTGGAGCTGCTGAAAAGCCGCTGACCGCGTGAGACGATCGGCCGATGCGGCTGGGATTGCATGCCCTGGGGATCGGTGCCGGCGCCGACCGCGCGGTGATCGACGCCGTGGCGTCAACCGCGGACGCCTGCGGCTTCGCCACGTTGTGGGTGGGCGAACACGTGGTCATGGTCGACCAGCCCGCCTCTCGCTATCCCTACTCCGATGACGGCGTGATTGCCGTTCCCGCACAAGCGGATTGGCTCGATCCGATGATCGCCCTGAGCTTCGCCGCGGCCGCTTCGTCGCGGATCCGGCTGGCGACGGGCGTGCTGCTGCTCCCCGAACACAACCCCGTGGTGGTGGCCAAGCAGGCGGCCAGCCTGGATCGGCTCAGCGGTGGGCGCCTGGCGCTGGGGGTCGGCATCGGGTGGTCCCGGGAGGAATTCGCCGCACTGTCGGTGCCCTTCGCCCGGCGGGGGGCGCGCACCGCCGAATACGTCGCCGCGATGCGCGCGCTGTGGCGAGACGACATCGCTTCGTTCCACGGTGACTTCGTTGGGTTCGACTCGATCCGGGTCAACCCGAAGCCGGTGCGCGATCGTCGTATCCCGATAGTGGTTGGCGGCAACAGCGATTCGGCGATGAGGCGGGTGGCTAACTGGGCGGACGGCTGGTACGGGTTCAACCTCGACGGCGTTGGCGCCGCGCGCGATCGGATCGCCACACTGGACCGGTTGTGCGCCGAGGCGGGGCGTGACCGTGCGCAACTGCGGCTCTCGGTGGCGCTGCGCGACGCGGGGTTGGGCGACGTCGGCGCGCTCACCGAATTGGGCGTGGACGAATTGGTTCTCGTCGAGTCGCCGCCCGAGGCCCCCGAGGCGGCGGCCGATTGGGTCTCGGCGCTGGCCGAGCGGTGGATGGCGGTGATACCGGCGTGAGCCAGACCGATCCGGTGCTGCCGCGGGAGTTGACCGACATCACCGACGAGGTTCGTGCGGTCCCGCCGCCGCCCATACCGACGTTGCCCGAGCCCTACGGCCTGCGACTCGTCGACCCGGACGCCGACGCCGAGATGATCGCCGAGTGGATGAACCGGCCGCACCTGGCGCAAGCGTGGGAGTCCGCGTGGCCGGTGGCGCGCTGGCACCGCTACCTACGTGCGCAACTCGATGGCGGCTTTTCCCGGCCGTTCATCGCCACACTCGACGCGATTCCGCGCGCGTACATCGAATTATACAGGGCGGCAAAGGATTCCATCGCCAAGCGGTATGAGTATGATCCCCACGACCTGGGTCTGCACGTCGCGGTCGCCGATCTGGAGTACATCAAGCGCGGACACGTCAGTTTCCTGCTGCCGCATTTGGTGGGCAGCATTTTGGGCCTGGATCCGGCATGCCGGCGCATCATGTTCGATCCCGACCACCGCAACGTCCTGGCCCGCACGTTCTGCGAGCGGGGCGGCTGCCTGTTCCTCGGCGAGCACCAGATGGCGAACCGGCGGATGGCGCTGTACATGCTGCCGCGCACGCCCGAGGACGGGCCGCGCGCCTGAGTCAGACGAGCTCGGCGAGCCGCTGCGCGAGGAAGGCGGCCGCTTCACCGAGCACGACGCTGACGACGATGTTGGCCGTCGCCGCGCGCACCTGGCGTTCCTCGCCGAGCCGCTGTGTCTCCAGCATCCAGGTGGAGAACGTGGTGTAGGCGCCCACGAACGCGGTGCCGGCCAGCAGGGCCGCCTCCTTGCTGAGCACGAGGCCCCCGAGGAAGCCGAGCAGCGCGGCGCCGCTGATGTTCACGACCAGCGTGCCGAACGGAAAGGACCGCGCGGCCCGGCGGGCCACCGCGCGGTCGACCACGAAGCGCAGCACCGACCCGATGCCGCCGATCACCACGACGCCGGCCCACACCGCGACGGTCGTGACCGTGGCCGTCATCCGCGGATCCGTACCCGGCGCACCAGCTTGGTGGCCACGTGCACCGCCAGCAGTCCCAGCACGATGCTGGCGAGGGTGTAACCCGCTGCCAGGGCCCAATGGCCGTGTTCGAGCATGCGCACCGTCTCGACCTGCATCGTGGAGAACGTCGTGAGCCCGCCGCACAATCCGGTCCCGAGCAGCGGGCGCCGATAGCTCGACAGCGGCAACCGCTCCAGCAGCCGGGTGGTGAAGTAACCCAACAGGAAGGCGCCGACAATGTTCACCGTGAACGTCGGCCAGGGCCAGCTCGCCGGGTCGCCCGCGGCGAGTGTGCCCAAGCCGGCGCGGGCCAGGGAGCCCAGCGCCCCGCCGGCGAACACCGCGGCCAGCTCGCGATAGTCGTGTGCCACGCGCGATCCCTTCCGGCTTTGCCAGGACTTACGGGTGGGTGAACCGGGGACGTCAGAAAAGTACCTGACAAGTCGGTCACGTGCGGCGCGGGCAGAATTGACAACCATGGCCCACCCCCGTGCCGGTCAGCCGGCCCAGCCCGAAGACCTTGTCGATCTGCCTCACCTGGTGACGGCCTACTACACGGTGGCGCCCGATCCCGACGACGTCGCTCAGCAGGTGGTGTTCGGCACGTCGGGCCATCGCGGGTCGGCGCTGAGCGGGGCCTTCAACGAGGCCCACATCCTGGCCATCACCCAGGCGATCGTCGAATACCGCGCGGCGCACGGCACAACCGGGCCGTTGTTCATCGGCCGTGACACGCACGGGCTCTCCGAGCCGGCGTGGGTGTCGGCGCTGGAGGTGCTGGCCGCCAACGATGTGGTGGCGATGATCGACTCGCGCGACCGCTACACGCCCACACCGGCGGTCAGCCACGCCATCCTGCGCTACAACCGCGGACGCACCGAAGGTCTGGCCGACGGGATCGTCGTCACGCCCTCGCACAACCCGCCGCCCGACGGCGGCTTCAAGTACAACCCGCCCAACGGCGGTCCCGCGGACACCGATGCGACCAACGCAATCGCCAAGCGCGCCAACGAGATTCTGCGCGCCAGGGGAGCGGAGGTGAAGCGGGTGCCGCTGGCCCGCGCGCTCGGCAGCGTCGAGCGCTACGACTACCTGGGCACCTACGTCGACGACCTGCCGAACGTGGTCGACATCGACGCGATCCGCGCGGCCGGGGTGCGCATCGGCGCCGACCCGCTGGGCGGCGCGAGCGTCGACTACTGGGGTGAGATCGCCCAGCGGCACGGCCTCGACCTGACGGTGGTGAACCCACTGGTCGACGCGACCTGGCGGTTCATGACGCTCGACCATGACGGCAAGATCCGGATGGACTGCAGCTCGCCCGACGCGATGGCTGGGCTCATCCGCGTGATCGCCACCTCGGACCTCTATCAGATCGCCACCGGCAACGACGCCGACTCCGACCGGCACGGCATCGTCACTCCCGACGAGGGGCTGCTCAACCCCAACCACTACCTCGCGGTGGCCATCGACTACCTCTACACGCACCGGCCGTCGTGGCCGGAGGGCATCGCCGTCGGCAAGACGGCCGTCAGTTCGTCGATCATCGACCGGGTGGTCGCCGGGATCGGCCGCAAGCTCGTCGAGGTGCCGGTCGGGTTCAAGTGGTTCGTCGACGGCCTGATCGGCGGGACCATCGGCTTCGGCGGCGAGGAGTCCGCGGGGGCGTCGTTCCTGCGGCGCGACGGCTCGGTGTGGACCACCGACAAGGACGGCATCATCCTGGCGCTGCTGGCGTCCGAGATTTTGGCCGTCACCGGATCGAGCCCGTCGGAGCGCTATCGGGAGCTGACCGACGAGTACGGCACGCCGTCGTATGCGCGGCTCGACGCGCCCGCCGACCGTGAGCAAAAGGCCCGCCTGGCCAAGCTCTCCCCGGATCAGGTGACCGCCACCGAGGTGGCCGGCGAGCCGATCACCGCGAAACTCACCGCGGCGCCCGGCAATGGCGCCGCGCTGGGTGGGCTGAAGGTGACAACCGCCAACGCATGGTTTGCCGCGCGGCCGTCCGGCACCGAGGACGTGTACAAGATTTACGCCGAATCGTTCAACGGCCCGGAGCATTTGGCCCAGGTGCAGGAAGCCGCGCGCGAGGTGGTTAATAAAGTCATTGGGTGACCATTTCCCTTCGCCTCGCCCGCACGGGGGAATGCGGGTCCCGTCCGGCGCGCTTGCCGCGCGAAGCGTGGATCCTCAGCTGGGCGAACATCATGGTCGCGCTGGGCTACGGGGTCGTCTCGCCGGCGCTACCCGCATTCGCGCATACCTTCGGGGTCAGCATCAAGGCGGTGACTTTCTTGGTCACCGTCTTTTCGTTGAGCCGCCTGTGTTTCGCCCCGGTCAGCGGGGCGCTTGTGCAACGGCTGGGCGAACGGCGGATCTACATCGGCGGTTTGCTGATCGTGGCGTTGTCCACGATCGCGTGCGCATATTCGCACACCTATTGGCAGTTATTGACTTTCCGCGCGATCAGCGGCATCGGCTCGACGATGTTTTTTGTCTCGGCCCTGGGCCTGATGATCCATATCAGCCCGCCCGACGCGCGCGGGCGGATCGCGGGCCTGTTCACCACCTCGTTCATGGTGGGCGCGGTCGGCGGCCCGGTGATCGGCGGCCTGACGGCCGGCTGGGGGTTGACCGCTCCGTTCATCGTGTACGGCGTCGTCATGCTCGGAGTGGTCGTGGCGCTGTTCTTCGGCCTGCGGCATTCGGCGCTGGCCGCGCCGCCACCCCCGACACGCTCCACGGTGACGATGCGCCAGGCGCTGCGTTACCGCGCGTATTGGTCGGCGCTGCTGGCGAATTTCGCGACGGGCTGGTCCGCGTTCGGTCTGCGCGTCGCGCTGGTCCCGCTGTTCTTGTCCGACGTCATGGGCGAAAGCGTCGGCGTCATCGGGGCGGCGCTGTCGGCGTTCGCGGCGGGTAACGCCGTGGCCGTCGTCCCCAGCGGCTATCTGTCCGACCGGATGGGACGGCGCACGTTGTTGATCGTCGGACTGGCGGCATCCGGTGTGGCGACCGCCGCGCTCGGTGTCGTGTCGTCGTTGCCGGCGTTCATGGTCGCGGCGGCCGTGTCCGGCGCGACGACCGGCATCTTCATGTCGCCGATGCAGGCGGCGGTGGCCGACCTGCTGGGCAGCGAGGCGCGCGCGGGCATGCCGGTGGCGGCGGTGCAGATGGTGTCCGACCTGGGTGCCATCGTCGGCTCCGTGACCGTCGGCTGGGCCGCCGAGAAGCTGGGTTTCGGGTGGGGCTTCGGCATCAGCGGGATCGTCCTGCTGATCGCCGCCCTCGGTTGGGTGCTGGCGCCGGAAACCCGGACGGTCATCCAGCCCGAAGCCGTGCCGGCCGAGGCGGACGACGACGAGGCGGCCTGATCAGCAGCTTTGAACCACGGTTGCGGTTGGTGTAGCTTCGATTGGCACGACTTGGGGCTATGGCGCAGCTGGTAGCGCACCACACTGGCAGTGTGGGGGTCAGGGGTTCGAGTCCCCTTAGCTCCACCAGGCAAAAGTCTCTCTTGCGAACGTATCTGCACACCGTTTGACGGCAATTGTGTCGCCCACCGGATTCTGCTCCTGATCCAGCCACGGCGTCTGAGCTAGACGAACGCGGGCATCGATTCCCAGCCTCGGACAGCCGAGGCGGACGATAGGTGTGCGTTGTCGGTGTCGATGTCCCATTCGGGGAAGCGCTTGAGGATTTCCTCGAGCGCCACCCGTGCCTCCAGCCTCGCAAGCGCTGCTCCAAGGCAAAAGTGAGCTCCCACGCTGAACGCCAGATGCTGACGCGGCCGGCGATGGATGTCGAATCGATCTCCGTCGGGCGGGAATTGGCGGTGGTCACGGCAGGCCGAGGCGATAAGCGGCATCATGACGCTGCCCTCGGGCACCGTGTGGCCGTACCACTCGGTATCGCGAGTGACGTAGCGGGCGAGGTGCGGTACCGGGGGTTCGTAGCGCAGCAGCTCCTCGATCGTCTGTGCAATCAACTGGTGATTCGCTGCGATTTCGCGCCGCTGGTCGGGATGGTCGGCGAGAACCTTTCCTGCCCAGCCGAGGAGTCGGGTGGTGGTCTCGTTGCCCGCGGCAGCGATGAGCCCGATATAGAGCAGGATTTCGTCGCGGGTCAGCTTTCGGCGAAGACCTGTCTCGTCCTCGAATTCGACGTTGAGAAGCTCGGTCATGATGTCGTCGGAGGGGTGTTCGACGCGCCAGTCGAGATAAGCGGCGAACACCTCGTCGTAGGCCTCGTCGGGGTTGATGCCCTTGGCCAGGGTCATGGGTTGGCCGGCCTCAGTGAGCAACGACGCGTTCGAGCGATCCCGGACGCGTTCTTGGTCCTGCTCGGGGATGCCGACCAGCATCCCGATGACCCTCATCGGCATTTGGGCGCCGAGATCGGCAATAAAGTCGAATCGTCCAGTGCCGACAAGGGGATCGAGACATTGTGCGCAAAACGCTCGAATTTTGCCCTCGAGTGCTGCGACTTTGCGAGGGGTGAAAACCCGCGCGAGCAGCTTTCGGTGAATGTCGTGAACCGGTGGGTCTTCGAAAACGATGATGCCAGACGGTATCTCGATGTTGGCCTTGATCACTTCGAGGATCATTCCGCGCGATGAACTGAAGGTACCGGTGTCGACGAGCGCGCGGCTCACGTCGTCGAAACGACTGAGCGCGTAGAAATCGTACGGCTCGTTGTAGTACAGCGGCGACTCCTCGCGCAGCCGCCGGAACGCCGGGTAGGGATCGGCCAGAAGTTCCACATCGTAGGGGTCGTACCGAATGTCGCTGACCTCACTTACGGCCATGGCCCGTCCTCCTGGAGCAGTGGAACCTGCCGCGATTCCTTGAGGTATCACAGCAGACCCAGCGCCGACTGACAAGACAAATCAGACCAATATGTTGCGTCATCGTTGACTATTGCGGATTCACGCGGTGTGGTGAAGGGCGGGGTACTGCGGGCAGTCGCACGCTGTTCCTACCGGTTTCGTACGGTCTGGCATGTGTGAAGCGGAGGATGTCCGTTGACCTTGGCTTCAACTCGCAATACTTTTACCTTCACGTTGTCACGTCGAACGGAACTGGAGCATGATGATGGGCCTTGTCCATGCGTAGCCATGGATGGTCGGGCCGCACGCCGGCCTCCGACGAGGAAGCCGTCAACAGGATTTTGGACGCGGTTGACTCCTTGGTTGCCGAAGGCGGATCGGCCATCCGCGTCAGCGACCTGGCCCGCGTTCTGGGAGTGAGCCGCCAGACCATCTACCGTTACTTTCCTGGGGCTGACGCGCTTGTGGTCGGCAGCCAGATGCGTTCGGCCAATGGCTTTCTCGATCGTTTAGCCGATCACCTGCGGGGGTGGACAAATCCGGCGGCTGCCGTCGTCGAGGGCGTAGCATTCGCGGCCGAGGAGTTCGCCGACGACCCGCTGATGGCACGCGTCCTAGACGCACGGCTACCGGGTGGCACGTCGGCCTCGTTGACCGCCGGCGCGGCGTTTGGCCTGGGACGAGAGATGTTCCGACGATATGACGTCGACTGGGCAGGCCACGGTTTCGACGAGGCTGCGATCGACGATCTCATCGAACTCGCTGTACGCACCCTGCAGTCGGTTCTGCTCGATCCTCCCGCGCGGCCGCTCAACCCCGTGGCACTCCGCAGTCTCGTGGGCAGATGGCTCGGACCGGCAGTCCTCTACCACCAGCTGACCCGTGACATCGATGCACTAACCGCTCTCACGCAGGCCGGCCAACTGGCTCCCAGCGCTCGCGGATCGGTCAAACTGGCGTGACGCGAGCGCGTCAAGTTCACCGATGCAGGTTCCACTGGCCGCAGTCCGCGGCAAGGACGTCGTTGACGTCGACTTGGAGCCCCCCGACCACCGGGCCCGGATTCGATGGCGTGCTCACCACGCGTTGGTAGAGAACGGCGGTGCGGTCGACCTGGCCGCGCGACCAGGCCTTGGTCTGCCAGGCCCACCGGTGGCCGGGGGTGCCCGAATTTCCGATGACGCCGTCGGCGGCGGCCCATTGGCACACGTCGATTCCGCCGTAGACGCCGGTGCGCTGCACTCCCAGCACCGAATTGATTCCGCGAAACCACTTGAGCGCCAAGTTGTTCCAGGTGTCGTGGTTGATGTCCTCGTCGACGCTGAAGAAGATCGGGGCGCTCTGACCGCCACCGGCCGCGGTGTGCAGCTGCCAGGCGGTGCGAGCGTCCGCAACGCCGCCCTCGAACCCGCGCCTGAAGTCCGATGGTGCCGTCCCGCCCGGCTTGCCGTATTGGTAATTGCTGACGATCATCAGCCCGGCGGCGGTCAGCTGCTCGGCGTAGGGCCGCGTGATCGGCTTGGCGCCCATGGACGAGCCGGGGCGCGACAGCGAGACGTAGTTGATCACCCCGGCGTAACCGGCGGCTCGAATCTGGTCCGCAGGAATTTGGCGCATCGCGAAGTCGATCAGTCGAGGAGTGGCAGGGGCCGGAGCAGGGACGGCGCCGGCGACACTCGTCGAGGCCGCGTACAACCCCGGCAGTGCAGAAATGGCAACGGCGTAACGCAACAGGTCGCGCCGGGAAATGGCGCGCGACGGCCGCACATTCGCCGACGAATCCTGCATCGCGTGATGTTAATTTTGTGACTTTTGTCGACATAAGTGGCGCGTAGTAGTCGATATCAAATCGGTGTCTGCGGTTGATCGTGTCGAGTCGTGACTGGAAGCGCCGGTGACGTGCGATCCCGACCTATCAGCGCCGACAACGGGCCGGTCGCGGACCTCCGCGACTAGGCAGCGAACTCTCAGAATCCTCGTACCGGCGGTACGCATAACCGGCCACCGGTGTGGGTACGCGGCCGAGTGAACGATTGTTCGCAGCCAATTCGGGAGGAAGCTTTCGATGCCCGAGGTCCAACTTCACCACGAGGGACATCCCCTCTACCGCCGGATGGTCCGGTTCGACTGGTCGGAGACGCCGTTGCACTGGGTGCCCGACGACCCGTTTTCGACGCACATGATCAACGTCCTGCATCTGCTGCTGCCCGAGGGCGAGCGGCACTTCATCAAGGCCGTCCTCGAGGCGTCGTCGCTGGTCGACGATCCGGAGTTGGAGGCCGCGATCAAGCCGTTCATCCAGCAGGAGTCCTGGCATGCGTGGGCGCACCAGGTGGTACTGGACCACTTAGCCGAACAGGGCATCGAAACCAAGCCGTACACGGACCGGCTCGGGAGATTGTTGTCAATGACCCTGGGGGACCCGCCCAAGTGGTTTCCGCCGGCCATGAAGCGGTGGTGGCTGTATCGGCGCCTGGCCGACGTGGCCGCGCTGGAACACTACACAGCGATGCTGGGCCAATGGGTGCTGACCAACCGAGGTCTGGACTACGCGAAGGCCGACCCCATGATGCTCGACCTGCTGCGCTGGCACGGGGCCGAGGAGGTCGAGCACCGCTCGCTGGTGTACGACGTCTACCAACACGTCTCGGGGAACTACTTCATCAGGGCGTTCTCGATGTTGTTCGTCTCGCCGCTGTTCATCGGTTGGTGGGTCGCGGGGGCTCGTTACCTGATGGCCCAGGACCCGACCATCGATCAGAAGTGGCGTTTTAGGGACTGGCTGTCGGCCGCCCGCGAGTACCGCATACCGGGCCCGTGGAAGCTGCTCGTGACGACGCCCGTCCGGTACATGCGGCCCAGCCATCATCCGAACGACGAGGGGTCAACACAGATGGCTGTCGACTACCTGAACTATTCCCCGGTGGCGAAGGCCGCGCGGGAGCGGGCACGCTCCCAAGGGAAGTCGCCGGATCAGACGCAAGGGATCGAGGGCAACGGAGCGCGAAAGGCGGTGGCGCGATGAAGGTTTCGGTCGATCTCGACACCTGTGATGGCAACGGCGTGTGCATGAGCATCTGCCACGAGGTGTTCGACGTGCGGGAGGACGGCCTCCACGTGCTGCAAGAGGACGCGCCCGAAGAGCTGCGCCAGCAGTTGATCGGCGCCGAGGTGTCCTGTCCGACACAGGCGATCACGGTGGAGGACTGATCGATGCCGACTAGGCAGCTGGGGAACCTGAAAGAGATCGTCGTTGTCGGTGCCGGTGTGGCGGGCATGCGCGCGGCGGAGGCGCTGCGGCACGAGGGCTATGACGGCGCCCTGACCATCGTGGGCGCCGAGCGGCAGGCGCCCTACCATCGGCCGCCGCTGTCGAAGAAGTTTCTCACCGGCCACGTGCACCGGGCCGGTGTCGACCTGGCGCCGCAATTCGATATTGGTGCGCGTGTGCTCCGCGGCGCGGCGGCGCTCGAGTTGGACCTGTCGTCGCGCGTCGTCCACGTGCATGACGACGGCCAGGACCTGCCCCTGCCGTTCGACGGACTTGTGGTGGCCACCGGGGCGGTCCCGCGCGAGTGGCCGGGCGGCCCGGTTCCGGACGGGGTGCTATTGCTGCGCACGGTCGAAGACTGCCTGGCCATCCGGGAACGGTTGGCTTCGCGCCCTCGGGTCGTGGTGGTCGGGGGCGGGTTCATCGGCGCCGAGGTCGCCGCGAGTTGTCGGTTGATGGGCCTGGACGTCACGCTGGTCGAAAAAGCCGACAGCCCATTGCTTTCCGCGTTGGGTAAGGAGCTGGCGTCACGCTGGGCCGATTTGCATCGTCAGCATGGCGTGGACCTGCGGGTGGGCGTGGGCGTCGACGGATTCGTGGGCAACGGCCGGGTGGAAGGTGTTCGGCTCACCGACGGCTCGCAGGTTCCGGCCGACCTGGTCATCGTCGGACTCGGGGTCACCCCGGCGACCGACTGGCTGGACGGCTCCGGAGTGCGTGTCGACGACGGGGTGATCTGCGACGCCGGCGGTGTCGCGGAGGGCAGCACCTCGGACGCCCCTGTGGTTGCGGCAGGTGACGTCGCGCGCTGGTGGCACCCCCTGTACGAAAGGCACCTGCGCACCGAGCACTGGGAGGACGCGGGCCGTCAGGGTGCGACCGCGGCGCGGACATTGCTGGCGGGCCCCGAACCCGCCGAGCTCCACGCCGAACTGCCGTACTTCTGGTCCGATCAATACGACGTCAAGCTGCAAATGCTGGGCGTGCCAACGGATTACGATGCCGTCGAGATCGTCGAAGGCCATCCGGACACCTGGGAGTTCGTCGCCGCGTACGGGCGTAACGGTCGCACCATCGCGGTGCTAGCGACGATCGCGGGCCGGGTGCATGCGTATCGCGAGACCATCGAGAAGCGGGCCGAATTCCCGCCGAGCCGAGCGGATTAGCGAACCCCGGCATTCGCCGCCCGGGTAGATTTCCCGACCCGAGCGTTGCGTCGGCATGCCGCCAGCGTCCTACAATGCTCTGACCCTCCGTCAGCGACGTTAACTGGACGACAAATGCCCGAAGCGCCATATGCACCGGCCGAGGATCAGCGCATGGCCGCGGTGCGGCGCGTCGGCTTGCTGGGGACACCCGCGGAAGAGCGCTTCGACAAGCTCACGCGATTGGCCCGGCGCCTGTTCGACGTTCCGATGGCGGTCATCGACATCGTCGGCGAAAAATTGGCCTGGCTGAAGAGCGCGCAGGGGTTCGACGGAGTCGAGGGATTGCGGTGTGACTCCTACTGCCACCACGCCGTGCTCAGCGACGAAACCTTCATCGTCCGCGACGCGCGCACCGACCCGAGGGTGCACGACAGCGGCTTCGCGAACACCTGGGTCTTCTACGCCGGTGTGCCGTTGAGGTTCGAGGGGGAGCGCGTCGGCATGTTCTGCATCGGGGACACCAAGCCGCGCGATTTCGACGACGACGAGGACCGCTCGCTGCGCGACCTTGCCGCGATGGCCCAGCAGGAGCTGCAGGTCGCTCGGATGTCGGAGACGCAACTGGCGCTCGCCCGCGCCAACGACGAGCTCAAGATGAAGGCGAATGTCGATGTGCTGACCCGGCTTTGGAACCGGCGGGCCATCTTCGAGATCGCCGAGACCGAGCGGCTGAAGGCCGGCGGCCCCGCGCAACTGGCGGCCCTGCTCGTCGACATCGACCACTTCAAGAAGATCAACGACACCTATGGGCACCCAGCGGGCGACGAGGTGTTGCGCGAATGCGCGCAGCGGTTGCGGGCATCGATCAGGTCGGTGGACGCCGTCGGGCGGATCGGCGGCGAGGAGTTCCTCGTGCTCATGGCCGACGCCGAAACCGGGGACGTGGCGGGCATCGCGGAGCGGATTCGAGCTGCACAGGCCGAGTCGCCGGTTGAGTTCGACCAACACTCGATCGCGTTGACGTGCAGCGTCGGCTACGCGATCGGCGCCGCGAGCGACCCGATCGACGGGCTGGTCAGCCGTGCCGACCAGGCGCTGTATCGCGCCAAGTCCAACGGACGAAACCGGGTGGAGCCGCAGGGCATTGACCTCGGCGCCGGCAGGCCCGCGCGCCAGCGGGTGGTGCGGCGGCCGAAGGAAGTCGAGTCCTGCGGCGGATAGCCCCGCAGTCCCGATAGACGTGGCCCGCCGGCAAATCACCGGGGGGCCACGTCTATCGGCCGAGACTCATGGAACCAGAATCGTCTTTCCCCGCAGACGATTGGCGTCGGAGTCATCGTGCACCGCGGCCGCGTCGGTCAGCGGTCGGCGATCGGCGACGTCGATCACAAGCTTTCCGGCGTCGACCTGGTTGACCAGTTCGGCCAGCTGCGCGGCGTCGCTGCGGACGAACACCCGCTGCGCGCGCACCCGCCGTGCCGGGTCCTCCTCGCCGGATGTCATCGTGCCGACGTAAAACCCGCCGTCGGCGACCAGGCCGACCAGGGCCGCGGTCTGCTCCGGTGACGTGCTGACCAGGTTCAGCACCACATCGAACGGTTGCCCGGCGACCGCGAGCGGGGCGGCCGTGTAGTCGATGTAGTCGATGATCCGGTCGGCCTCGTAGCGGCGCAGCCGGGCAGCGCTGCGCGTCGACGCGGTCGCGGTGACGACGGCCCCGGCCCGCTTGGCGAGCTGGACCGCGTAGCCGCCGACCGCTCCGCCGGCACCGTTGACCAGAACGGACTGACCCGCCTTCAGGCCGGCGACCTCGAACAGGGCCTGCCACGCCGTCAATCCGACGGTCGGCAGCGCGGCGGAATCGGCCAGCGGCACCGAGTCGGGCGCGGCCGTCAGCACCTCGGCCGGGGCGAGCGCGTACTCGGCGGCGGCGCCCGGGCGGTCCAGCGGAAGCATGCCCACCACGGCGTCGCCGATCTTCCAGCCGGTTACCCCCTCGCCGAGCTCGGCGATGGTGCCCGCGACGTCGACGCCCGGGGTGTGGGGGAAGGAAATCGCGTACACCTCGGACAGGTAGCCGCCCCGGATGCCGGCATCGACCGGGTTGAACGAGGTCGCGGCCACCCGCACCAGGACCTGGCCGGGGCCGGGCACCGGCCGCTCAACCTCTTCGTATTGCAGAACCTCGCTGCCGCCGTAACGGTGGTATTGCACAGCCTTCATGGTCTTCTCCGTTTCCTAGGTGCTTCAACTTCGAAGCAGTTACGCCCCGTACAACTTGCTTCGAACTCGAAGCGATTCCGGAACGCCGGGTGACGATCGCCACATTGCTTCAAGTTCGAAGCATTACGATGGCGGCATGGCCCCGCCCCTGAAGCCTCAGCAGATGCGCGCGTACTTCGCCCTGATGGAGGCGGTGAGCCTGCTGCAGTACGCCGTGCAGCGCCAGCTACGGGCCGAGGGGGACCTCAGCTACGTGCAGTTCGAGATCCTGGCCAAGCTCGCCGATGCCGACCGCCCGCTCACCATGACCGAGCTCGCCGACGGAGTGGTCTACAGCCGCAGCGGCCTCACCCACCAGGCCGGTCTGCTGGAGCGGGCGGGGCTGATCATCCGCGAAGCCAGCGCCGACGACCAGCGCGCCACGGTCGTGCGTAGCACCGAGAAGGGCCACGCGCGGCTTGCGAAAGTGCTGCCGGGCCACATCGACGTCGTCCGCGACATGCTGTTCGATGCGCTCTCTGGCGAGGACGTCGACGAGCTCGGCGACATCATGAGCCGCGCCCGCGATCACATGCGGGCCCGGCCGGCGCGCTCGGCCGCCTCGCGCAAGCGCCGCACCGCGTCATGAGGGTTCACCGCAGCTTCGTCCACGGCGTGCAGCCGTGCGTGATGAACTTCGCCACCGCGGGCGCCGTGAGATTCGCCGTGACCGGGGTCGTCTCAATCCCGCTGTCGGAGTTGATCATTCGGCCATCGCTGGTCCATGTGGTGAAGACACAGGCCGCTCGGTAGTCGCCCGGCTCGGCGTGGGCGACGTAGACGCCGTAGGGGAGTTGCGCGGGCACCGCGTAGGACCCGGGCCCATACCCGCCGTCCGCGTGCGCCGGCGACCCGGCAAAACAGCCGACGATCAACGCGGGCAGGGCAATCGCGGCCGCCTGGACCAGTCGCATCGTTCGTTCCTTCGGTCGGACTCGAACTCGAGATTAAGTCCCGGCAACGACTCGGTGGAGACTGTGCCTCAACCTCACGCCGGCTGCCCAGCCGATTAGGTTTTCCTCTGAATGCGCATTACTCTTGCCCGCGGTTCTGATTGCGACTCTCCGAAAGCAGCCATGCCCATTCAGCCCACCCTGCTGCGCCGACAATCGCTGCGCAGCACCCGCTCGTCGCGGGTCGTGCCTCGCGTGAAATGCCCCATGGTCGGCCAGTGCTTCGATGTCGAGGTCACTCGCGACGCCGATGGGTGGACCATTCGGATTCCCGAGATCGGCAGGGTCACCCGCACCTTCCGCCGGAGCGCGGTGGAATTGGCCGCACGCGAATGCATCGCCACCTGGACCGGGATTCCGATCGGTTACGTGGCCGTGTACGTCGCAAGCGAGGTCGGCTAGCGCCTCACCTGCCGGCCCCGTAGTGGCCAAGGTGTGTCTCGCGCGTGACCTCGCCGCGACGATGACGCGAAACCCTCATCATCATGACGGTGCTTGCGGCCATCGCGGCCCTCGCGATGGCGATGGGTCTCGGTTACTACTTCGGCCGACGCGCGGAATCGACGCCGCCAAGCTGGAAGAGCCGAACGAGCCGAATCGCCCTCGGCAGGCTGGCGTTCAGCCTGCTCGTCCTGCTCACCGCGCGCCGCGCGATGACCATGTGGGGGCCGAGGTTTGGCGTTCCGCTCGGGTTGCTCCGCGGTAGCGTTGCGCGGATCCGTTCCTACTGAGCGCAAGGACAACCATGTCAGCACTGCGGGGCAAGGTCGCGTTGGTGACCGGAGCGTCGTCGGGCCTTGGCGCCGAGACGGCCCGGCTGTTTTCCCGCCAGGGCGCAACGGTTTTCGGCATCGCCCGGGATACGGCGCGCTTGGCCGAGGTTTTCGCCGACGTCCCCGGCGGTTCGTATGCCTCGGTGAACGTCGCCTCGGCGCAGGCCTGCCGGGACGCCGTCGAGCAGTGCGTGCGCGAGTCGGGTGGGCTGGATGTGCTTGTCAACATCGCCGGGCGGCACCAGATGCGCAGGACGGAGTCGATGACCGACGACGACTGGGACCAAGACCTCGCGGTCAACCTGAACGGCCCGTTTTACCTCTGCCGGGCCGCGCTGCCGCGGCTGCTCGAACGCGGCGGCAACATCGTCAACGTCAGTTCCATTGCCGGCGTCGAGGGCCAGGCGTACTCGGCCGGTTACTGCGCCGCCAAGCATGGTCTGATCGGGCTCACCCGCGCCCTGGCCGTCGAGTACACCGCGGATCGCTTGCGCGTCAACGCGATATGCCCGGGTGGCATGCTCACGCCGCAAATCGAACATTTCAGCGCGCCCGACGATCCGAATTACGACCTGATCATGCGCACCGCCTCGCCGCGCGGCATGATGCAGCCCATCGACGTCGCGAACGTGATCGCCTTCCTGGCCAGCGACGCCGCGGCGGCCGTCCACGGCGCCGTCTATCGCGTCGACAACGGCAAGGGCGCCGGCTAGCCCGCCGCCACCGGGCGGGTGCGCACCAACGTCGGCCACCAGAACCACGGCCCGAGGATCCGCAGGATGCATGGCACGACGAACGAACGCACGATCAGCGTGTCGAGCAACAGGCCGATACACACGGTCGAACCCACCTGACCGATGGTGCGCAGATCGCTGGTGAGCATCGCCAGCATCGTGAAGGCGAAAACCAGGCCGGCCGAGGTCACCACGCCGCCCGTGCTGCCGAGGGCCCGGATCAGACCGGTGTGGATTCCGCCGTGCAGTTCCTCCTTGACCCGGTTGATCAGGAGCAGGTTGTAGTCCGATCCGACCGCCACCAGGATGATGAAGGTCAGGGGTAGCACCAGCCAATGCAGGTGCAGTCCGATGAGGTGTTGCCACACGAGTATGGACAGCCCGAAGGCCCCGGCGTAGGAGAAGGCCACGGTGCCCGGAATCACCAAGGCCGCCACCAGACTTCGGGTGATGAACATCATGATCAAGAAGATGAGCACGAAGGCGGCGATCGCCGCGATCATGAGGTCGGACATCGCGTATTGCTTGATGTCCTTGTCGTTGGACCCCGAACCGCCGATGTAGATTCTGGCGCCCGCCAACGAGGTCTCTTTCAGGATCGTTTTGATCGCCTCGGGGAACTGCTCGACGTGCTCCACGCCTTCGGGGCCCATGGCGTCGCCCTCGTGGGTGACGATGAACCGCG
This sequence comes from Mycobacterium sp. UM_11, assembly GCF_001414075.1. Classification (NCBI taxonomy): domain Bacteria; kingdom Bacillati; phylum Actinomycetota; class Actinomycetes; order Mycobacteriales; family Mycobacteriaceae; genus Mycobacterium; species Mycobacterium sp. UM_11. The sequence continues at coordinate 29,166 of NZ_LATC01000062.1, forward strand.
CCGCCTTGCCGTCCGGCGACATCATCAGCTTCATCCCCGTCTTGACGTCCTCGTTGTCGAAGCCCTCGTGCGGGATGTAGAAGAAGTCGTCGCTGCGAGACCTGTCGAAGTCGTTTCCGACGTTGATCAGGTCGTCGAAAGTCTGCTCGGTTTGCACGGTTTGCAGATCCGCCGACCCGTAGCTGTTGACCAGCTTGGACTGCAGCGCCTCGGTGTCGTCGGCGGTCGCCTTCAGCTGGGCGATGATCTGCGGGAAGGTCTTGTCCACCTCTTGAAGGGACACCTTCGCGTCCGCGATGTCGTCGGCCAGTTTGTCGATCTGGTCGATGGTCTCGAACAGCGAACGGAACGTCCAGCAAATGGGGATGTCGAAACAGTGCCTCTCCCAATAGAAGTAGCTCTTGATCGGACGGAAGAAGTCGTCGACGTTGGAGACCTCGTCGCGGATGTCGTCGCTGACCCGTTGCAGGTCTTCGACGGTCAGGACCGTTTGGTGCAGTTCGTCGGACACCTTCTGGAAGAAGCCGACCTCCTTGCGCAACACCTCAACCGAGTGAGCCTGGATCTCGGCCTGCGCGTCGGTGTTGGAGTTCTGCTCCCTGCTGAACGGGAGTTGTTGCCCGTTGCCGCTGCCCTGCGTGGTGAAAAGGTATGGGAGGCTGGCGTGTTCGAGCGCGCGGCCCAGGGGTCGTGTCATGCCCTGCACCATTGCCACGCCGTGCAGGCGGATCAGCGCCTTGGCGACCCGGTCCAGCGAAATGAAATCGGCCGAGTTGCGCATGTCGTGATCGGTTTCGACCATGAGCATCTCCGAGAAGAGCTTGCTCTTGGGGAAGTGTCGATCCGCGGCTTGGAAACCGAGATTGGCCGGCGCACTGGCCGGTTGATATTGCCTGTCGTCATAGTTCTGCCGGTAGGTGGGAACGAAGATCGCCCCGATCATGACGATGGCGGAACTGGCCACCAGGATCGGCACCGGCCAGCGCACCACGCTCGCTCCGATGCGCCGATAGAGACGTCCATGGGTGACGGTCCTCGGGTCGAACATCCCGAACAGGCTGCCGACGGTCAGCACAGCCGGTCCCAGCGTCATCGCCGCCGCGATGGTGAACAGCATGGTGATCGCGACGGCGGGCCCCATGGTGTGGAAGTAATTCAACCGCGCGAACGTCAAGCAGTAACACGCGCCGGCGATCGTGCTGTCTCTTATACACAT